>VGXU01000002.1 GCA_016873215.1 Planctomycetota bacterium | reverse complement strand
CTGCCGCTCCGGGCTTCTGTTTCAGAAATTTATAAAGTTGTTTAATTATTTGCCAGTTTTTGGCGGATGACCTGGGCGCGGAGGGCGTCGCGCTGGTCGGCGTCGAGCATTTTGCCGGCGCGGATCTGCAAGTGGGCCGGCTGCGTGACTAAAAATAATTCGTTGACGGTGGCCAGCGAGACATTGGGGACCCGGCCGAGGTTAACTCCCAGACGCACACTGCTTAGAAGATACAGCGATTCCTGCGAACTAATCAGGCAGGCACTTCGCAACACACCCAGCGCCCGCTGAATTTTGTCGTCAAGAGAATGGACTTTTTCTTCGAGCAGGGCCTGACGCGCGGCTTTTTCATATTCGACGATGCGCGGCACAATATTTTTGGACAGTTCCTCGACGACCTGTTCTTCACGGACGCCGAGCGTGACCTGATTGGACAACTGATAAAAATCGCCGATGGCGTCGGTGCCTTCGCCGAAGAGGCCGCGGACGGCCAAGTCGGCGTCTTTGGCGGCGGTGACGAATTTTTCAATCTGGCCGGTGAGTTTCAGCGCCGGCAGATGAAGCATGACCGAGACGCGGATACCCGTGCCGAGATTAGTCGGGCAGGCCGTCAAATAACCCAATTGCGAATCGAAGGCATATTCGACCCGCTTTTCGATTTCGTCGTCAATGCGACTGATGCGCTGCCAGCACTGTTCGAGATTCATCCCTGCGGCATAGACCTGCATTCGCAGGTGGTCTTCTTCATTGATCATCGCGGTGAAAGCTTCACCGGCGGCAATAACGACGCCGCGCGGGCCTTTGCCGACGGCGTGCTGGCGGCTGATGAGATGGCGTTCGGCAAGCAACTGCCGCTCGAGCGCCGCGGCGTGATCCACATCGATAAAAAATACCTTATCGCCCAAATCCAGCGACAGAATCACCGTGTTGAGCTTGTCGAGAATTTCCTGTTTTCGCTGCGGCGTCAGGCACGGCAGAAATTCAAAGCCCGCCAGATTCCGCGCCAGCCGCACCCGCGACGAAATAACAATGTCGCAGGCGGGGCCTTCGGCTCCGAACCATGAACTGGACTGATTTGCGAGATTAGCGGGTTTCATTTAATTGTCGTATCTGGTCGCGCAATTGCGCGGCGGTTTCATAATCCTCGGCCTTGACGGCCTGTTCCAACCGGCGGCGAAGATTGGCCAGCTCCACTTCATTTTTCTGCTGCTTGCCGGCGTGCGATGGCGTTTTGCCGCAGTGTTGCGAATGCCCGGCGTGACTGCGTTCAATCAACGGAAGCAATTCTTTATGGAAATGCTGATAATCATTGGGGCAGCCCAGCAGACTGGTTTCGCTGAATTGCCGCAGCGTTATACCGCAGGCCGGGCATGGTACATCCGGCCCGGAAAAACCGACGGCTTTATCCTTCGCATCGGGCACGCTTTTGGCGGCGGCCAGCAGATTGTTCAGCAATTCATTGAGCGGTATCTGCGCCTGGACGGCAAGGCCCTGCTTCTGGGCGCACTGCTGACACAGATGTGTTTCGGTGCGCCGGCCGTGTTCGATTTCGGTCAGATGAATCGTTGCCGTATTGTCTTTGCAAATCTGACAAAGCATATTTTTACATTTTCAATTTCAAATTTTCAATTTTCCATTTCTGCCGTTCGATGTTTATTCTTCGGACGAGAACAAAGGCTGCTGGAGTAAAATCTACGGTTCATATCGGACTTTACAGCCCGCCGCTTCGGTCACTTCGACCCAGCAAAGCTGTATGGGCGGCGTTATCTGCCCTGCCAACTGTTCAAAGATATGGCGAGCGACATTTTCTGCCGAGGCGTTGGCCAATTGAAACGGCTGATGTTCCTCGAGCCGGCGACCCACAAAAGGTCTGATAATTCTATCGAGCATCTCCCGCAGCAGATTGAAATCGAAGGCCAGTCCCGCCGCGTCCAGTGTTTCGGAAGCGACGGCGGCGGCGACTTTCCATCGATGGCCGTGCAGCGATTCTTTGCTGCCGTCGGACATCGTGAGCTGATGCTCGGCGAAAAACTCCGTTTTCACCACAACTGTAAACATGGAATCATTATATCGCAACAGGCGGGGAAAAACAAGCCGAGGCGAAAAAAGATGACAGATTGCCGACACAATCCATCGCTGAGGGGGCATTAAAGGCCCTGCCAGCTGTTTTTTTGCGGCACATTTTGAAAAATAAAAGGTGCGCAGGCGGTTTTGTTTCATCTATAATAGTGAACCAGGTTCGTTTTGCCGGCAAAATTGTTCTGCGTGGAATACGTTTGTGGATGAACAACAACAAAAGGTGCTGGATTTTCTGGATGTTTCGGGAGCGCGGCTGCATACGCTTCTGACAAGGCTGACGCTGTCCGAAGAAACGGCGGCGGATTTACTGCAGGATTTGTTCCTTCGGCTGCTGAATGCCCGCGGATTTGAGAAAGCCCAAGACTCGTATGCTTACGCGTGCCGGGCAGCGATGAATCTTGCGTTTGAACATCGGAGAAAAATGAAAATCCGATTTCGCTCTTTGGGCGACGAGGATCCGCCGGAAAACAAAGCCCCCGGCCCGGCTGAAAAGATGATACAGGCCGAGGAAGCCAAACAGCTTCTTGATATTTTGTCGGAAATGAAACCTCTGGAGCGGGAAGTGCTTGTTCTGCGGTTTCTGGAACAGGAATCCTATGAGCGGATTGCCGGGCGGATAGGCAAGAAAGAGCCGCATATCCGGTCGCTCTGCTCCAAAGCCATAGCCCGGCTGCGGGCCTTGTTGACAAAGGAGAATAAATTATGATACACATAAGCGAAGAAAATATCCAAAATCGTTTTGACACAATACTGTGTTTGCGGCCCGGCGCGGAAAGCACGGCCGCGGTCATTGAACGCATACGGCAGCAGATTCAGAATCAACGCTTTCCAATGGGACAAAAACGATTCTTTATCATCGCCGGAATATTTCGCTATGCCATCGCGGCGGCGATTGTCATCGGATTTTATGTCGGTTTCGCTTACTTCGGCCGGCCGATAACAATGACATCTACGGCGTGGGCGAAAGTTGTGAAAAAGGTCGAACAGGCCAAAACCGTTCAATTCCGGCTTTGGGTCAAAATGACGGGAATGCCGGACGCGGAAATCCGGGTGTATGATTCGTCTGAGTACGGCAGCCGGCTGGATTTATATGTGGAGGGGAAAAATACGATAAAAATATACGGCCCGGCAGATAAAAACGAATTTGTGATGGTTGCGTCGGACGGCCAGGTTTTATCCCGCACGACGTTTACCGACGACCAGCGGCAGCAGATGATACAGCGGCAAAAAGACCCGCGGGAATTCGTGAAGCTTTTTTTAGAGGGAAACCCCAAAAAGCTGAGCGGGAAAACTATTAACGGCGTTGAAACCGAAGGTCTCGAAGTGACAAGTCCCAAAGTCGGCGGCGGAATGTTTGAAAACGCGACCGGGCGAATCTGGGCTGATGTCAGCACGCAGTTTCCGGTACGGATGGAAATTGACGGGATTTCGGATGGCGGCAGGATTCAAACCAATATCGTGATGGATCAGTTCGTCTGGGATGCACCGCTGGACGCGGGCGAATTCGAGCCGAATATTCCCACGGCGGTCCAGCCGGCAACTGAGATGAAGATGGCCGACATCGATGAGAAAAGTTTAATTGAAGGGCTGCGGTTTTTCGCCGAGCAAAGCGGCGGAAAATATCCGAGCAGCCTGGCGTCGATGACTATTGACGCGGAGTTTTGGCAAATTCGCAAAGATAAATACGGCAATAAGTCTTTTGCCGCACAGGACATGGAAAAGCTTTCCTTTTTGACAGCGGCCGGACAGTTTTATCAGGGGCTGGTCGAAAAAGACTGTGCCGTGGAATATCACGGCGATACGGTGACGGCAAAAGACAGTGACAAAGAACTTTTAAGGTGGAAAATATCAGACGATGAATTTCGTGTCATATATGGCGATCTGCAGGTGGATACCGTTGCGGATAAAAATAAACTGCTGGATATATCATTGGCTTTAAGCGGCAAAAAACTCGAGCCGGACAAACGCGGACTAGTTATGCGAATGTTTAGTTTGAGTGAAAAGGATTTAATTCGCGGATTAGGCGTCTGGCTGGTATTGCTGGAGGGGCATTATCCGGATACCCTGGAGTTAAAGATTGCCCTTAAACAGGCCGACTCTCTGCTGAATAAAAAATACGGCTCTCTAACTCAGACCGACAAGGAAACAAAAAGGCTGGCTGAAGCAAAGGCAAGCGATATTTTCTTTGCCGGCGCATTTTATGAAAAGCTGGTACGGGAAAAGAAGGAGCCGGTTTATTACGGTGACAAGATTACCGTAACCGACAGCGGCCGAGTTTTGATACGGTGGAAAATTTCGAAGGAAAATTACCGGGTGATATTCGGCAACTTAGATAGCAAAAGCGTTACAGCCGAAGAATTGGCTGAACTGGAAAAACAATCGCTGAAATAGAACCATCTCTTTATGAAAACTCGAAGCTCGACTTCGAGTTTTCATATTAAGAGCGTTCCGTGTCCTGATTTCTAATTTCGCAGGGCCTGGACGGGGGCGGGCATTCGGCCTTTGCGGGCGATGAATTTGGGGCTGGCGATCTTCGGCACGGGCATAATCGGAGCCGAGCCGAGAAGGCCGCCGAAATGCACGATTTGCCCGGCACGTTTGCCCGGCACGGGGATAATGCGGACGCTGGTGGTTTTATTGTTGGCGACACCGATGGCCAGTTCGTCGGCGATGATGGCGCTAATGATATCGGCGGGCGTATTACCCGGCACGGCAAACATATCCATACCGACGGAGCAGACGCTGGTGAGGGCTTCGAGTTTGTCGAGGGACAGGGCGCCTTCTTTAACGGCGCGAATCATCCCGGCGTCTTCGCTGACGGGGATAAATGTGCCGGAAAGGCCGCCGACATTGCCGGAGGCCATCGAACCGCCCTTCTTAACAGCATCAATCAGCATTGCCAACGCGGCGGTGCTGCCGGGCCGACCCATCCGCGACACGCCCATTGCTTCGATAATTTCGGCGACGGAATCGCCGGCGGCGGGGGTGGCGGCCAGTGAAATATCCACGATGCCGAATGGGATTCCCATTTGCGCGGCGACTTCGCGCCCGATGAGTTCGCCGGCACGGGTGATTTTGAACACGGTGCGTTTGATGACTTCGGACAGTTCCGTCAGATCGCAGGTCGGATTCTGCTCGATGACGGTTTTGACAACACCGGGTCCGGAGATGCCGATATTGAGCGAATAATCCGGCTCGCCGACGCCGTGATGGGCGCCCGCCATGAAGGGATTATCTTCGGGCACGTTGGCAAAGACCGCGACTTTGGCGCAGCCGATGCCGGTCTTGCTGCGTTTGGCCAAATCCTTGATGACGTGGCCGAATTGTTCGATGGCCGTCATATTCATTCCCGACTTCGTGCTGGCCAGGTTAAAATAGGCACAAACACGTTTGGTCTGTGAAATAGCCCGCGGCAGTGAACGGATGAGATTTTCTTCGGCGCTGGTGGCGCCTTTATGGACATGTGCGCCGAAGCCGCCGATGAAATCGATGTCAGCTTTGGCGGCGGCGGTATCGAGCGTTTTGGCTAAGCGCACGGCGGCGTTCTGTGTTCGCGGCAGCGGTTCCAGCAGAATTGATGCCGGCGTGACCGCGATGCGGCGGTTGGTAATCGGGATGCCATATTTGGTTTCGACCGCGTCGGCGATGGCGTTAAGCTGCCGGCCTTTTTCGCTGATGCGATGAAAAATCCGGCCGCAAAAATGATCCAAATCCCGGTCCATGCAGTCCTTCAGATTGATACCGAGCGTCACCGTGCGGATATCAAAATGCTGCCGGAGGGTCATATTAACCGTCTCGAATATCTCTTCTACTGTAATACTCATAATTACTCCGTAAGGAAAAAGGCAAAGGGAAAAAGGTAAAAATAAGGAATTTTATCCCTTTTTTCTTTTCATCGTTAAAATACTGGATGCAAATATTTTTGATAATTCTTCCAATTCACCGAAAAACCATTTACTCCTGTCGAATGGGATACGTTTCGTATCCTTCAAAATCGCCAGCCAGAGTTTGCTTTCATTGGCGGATTTCAGCGAAACATGCAGATATTTCGCAAAATCCTTTTTACTACAAGCCGCCTGCCCTTCAATATAATTACCAATAATACTGGTTCCGCTTCGCAATAATTGGTCGCCAATCCGCCGAGACACATTATCGCCCGGCAATTTATCCAAAAGCTCGATCAGTTTTAAGGTAAATCCATACAGCCGCTTTTTGAAGTCATACAATGATTGTTTTCTGTCACATCCCATAGATTCGTTCCTTCTTTTGCCTTTTTATTTTTACCTTTTTCCTTCTACACGCGGTGCATCATTTTGAAGATGTTTTCGTGCTGGAAGGTGATGTTCAGATCCATGTCTTTGGCGATTTTCTGAAGCTGTTTCTGGATATTGGGAAGGTCGATAATTGCTTCGGCGATATCGCAGGCCAGGCTCATCACGAAATACTCGTCCATGATCTTCTGGCTGACATCGATGATATTGATATTGGCCTTGGCCATGGTGTTGGCGATACGGGCGATGATGCCCACTTTGTCCTTGCCGGTGACGGTCAGGATACACACCTGCGACGCTTTTTTTCTTTTTGCCATAATGGACTCCTGTGTAAGGTTCAGCAGATATTGTATGTACCGTCGGGATGCTTGTCCAAGAGAAAACCGGGATTTCGCGTGCGGCAGGGAGATTTGCGGGAAGATTGTTTTATGCCAGCGCCGCCGGTGTTTCGACGGGCAGATAGGGCAGGCGGACGGTGAAGACGGAGCCCTGGCCGGGGATGCTTTGGGCATCGACGGTGCCCTTGTGCTGGACGACGACTTTGCGAACGATGGCCAGCCCCAGGCCAACGCCCATCTGGCCCTTGGTGGAATGAAACGGCTCGAACAGGCTGCTCAGGTCGTCGATGCCCGGCCCGTTGTCGGAGACACGCAATACGAGCCTATTTCTTTCCGCGTCGATTTCGGTGCCGATGGTGACTTGGCCCTTGCTCGGCTCGACCGCTTCGACGGCATTGAGCGCCAGATTTAAAATCACGTCCTGCATCCGATCGGGGTCCACCCGCACCAGGCCGATTTGTTCATCCAGTTGAAGTGCCACGGCGACACTTCTCAATTGTGCCTGCGGCATCACAATTTGAACGGCATTTTCCACCAGCCGATTGAATTGACAGGGCTGGAGTTTCATATCCTGTTCCCTGCTGAATTTGAGCATATCGAGGACGAGTTTCTGGATTTGTTCCAGGTTGCGTTTGAGGATATTCCAGCCTTTGCGCGCGGTATCCAGCTCGCCGTGAGAGAGGGCGGAATCGACGATTTCTCTGCCGGTGCTGACGGCCTGAAGGATGTTCTTGATACCGTGCGACAAATTCAGCGCCGCCTGCCCCGCCTGCAAAAACCGCTGACGCTGCTGGAGGGATTGCTTGCTCTGCAGGTTGTCAAACGCCACAGCCACCATGGTCTCGCCGGGATCGAACTCCAGCTCGACAGCGGCGGGCTTTTCCTCTTTGGGCGGCTCCAATATCCACGGCGTTGGGTCGCCCTCAAACAGCAGTACGGTTGCACCGCAGCGAATCTGGTCGCCATTTTTCAACGGCAGCGGCTCGGTGACCCGCTGCTCATTGAGGAATGTACCGTTGGAAGAATTCGCGTCGCCGATGAACCACTGTTCATCGCGGAAAAAAACTTCGGCGTGCCGGCGCGACACGGACTTGTCGGCCAGAACAAAATCCGCGCCTTCCCCACGACCGAGGAATCTGCCCCGGCCGTTTTTGTCCAGTTCAAAACTGGTATTTCGTCGTGTTCCTGTGATAACGCGGAGTAAAGCCATAAAAAAATTAAAACTTAAAATTCAAAAATCAAATTTACGGATACCGCCTGACGGCGGAAACTTATTTTCCGATACAGAACTTTGAAAATATCACATCCAGAATCCGCTCATCGACATGCTCATGTTCCAGCCCCCCGATATCGCGCCAGACGCCGCGGAGCAGCATCGCACCGACTTCCGGATGTTCGTTGACTATTTCTTCGGCGACCTCGGCCAGACGCTTGAGGGCCGACTCGAGCTTTTGCCGATGCCGCAGGTTAATCGCAATTTGCGGGTCGGCCTCATTTTTGCCCGTCGAGGCCGATAATAACACCTCCGACAGCTTTGTTTTCAGCGATTCCATGCCCGCGGCGGTTTCCGCGCTGGTAAGAAGAAAATCCATTCCAAACAATTTTTTCAATTGTCGGTGTTTTTGTCCGGCCTGCCGGGCATCCAGCAGGTCCTGTTTGGTGCCGACGCCGATAGCTGTTTTCGGCTGAAGCTGTTTGAAACTATGCAGAGCCTGTGTCCAATTTCCGTCATTGGCCAAATCGACGCAAAAAATCACCACCGAGGCTGACCGCAGTGATTGAAACGCCGCCTGCCGGGCTAACTCGTTGAGCGTATCAGCCGTTTCCAGTCCCAGCCCGGCGCAATCGAACAGCGCGCACCGGCCGGATGGCAATTCGAGCAATTCGGTCAGGACATCGCGCGTCGTCCCCTGCAAATCCGAGACAATACTTCGCCGATGCGTTGTCAGGATATTCATCAGGCTGCTTTTGCCCGCGTTGGGCAGGCCTGCCAGCCCCACCGACGGCAAATCCATCAATTCTTCGCATCGCACGGCGGAATCTAAAAGATCTTGTATTTGTCGGGAAATCGCCCGGATTTTTTCCACGGCCTGCGCGGGCTGGATAAATTTGACGTCCTCTTCCGTGAAGTCCAGTTCCGCTTCGAGCAGGGAGAGCAATTCGAGCAGTTCATTTCGAATCCGTACGCTTTTACCCGCCAGCCCGCCGCTTAACAATTGCCGGGCAGCGGCGATCTGGCTTTCGCTGCCGGCGGAAATGATGTGCATGACGGCCTCGGCCTGGGCCAGGTCGAGTTTGCCGTTGAGATAGGCTCGCAGGGTAAATTCTCCGGGGCCGGCCTGACGCATGCCGGCTTGCAAAAGGGATTGACAAATCATTTCGACGACGGGCCGGGCGGCGGATAAATGCAATTCGACCAAATCCTGGCCGGTATAAGATTTCGGCGCGACAAAACAATACGCCATGCCCTCGGCTCGAATATTCCGCGGTAAAGTAATCTGAAATGGATATATTCCCTGTTCGTGTGAAAACCCCCGGCGGCTTCCTTTACAATCGAAAATTGAAAATTGAAAATTGAAAATTTCAAACGCCTGTGGGCCGCTGAGGCGAAGAATCGTCCTGCCGATTTGCCCCGGCACCAGCGAAGGGGAGCTGACCGCGATAATCGTATCATCCAGAGAATACATAAAAAGGGTAAAGGTAAAAAAATAAATGGCAAAAGGAAAAATTTTTCAGCCCACAGGGCCATCTGTATTTTTTTCCTTTTTCCTTACTTATCAAACCTGAACATGGGTTTCGGTTTTTTCTTTTTGACCTTGCCGAGTTTGGCGGTGGTAGGGATAAGAGTTTCTTCTTCCTGATCCTGTTTTTCGCGCAGATGTTTGCGGATGACATATTGTTCCACGACGCCTGCGGCCATACTGGCCATAATATACAGGTTCACACCCGACGGGCCGTTGTACAGCATAATGGGGAACATCAGCACCATCATCCACGTCATCATCTTCTGCTGCTGCGCCATTTCCGGATTGGCCGGGGCTGCCTGTGATGTCGGCGTCAGCTTCATCTGAAAATACGTCACCAGTCCCATCAGGAACGGCAGCAGATTCAGCGAACTGATCTCTCCGATTAATGGGAGAGTAAACGGTGTAAAACGAAACACCGCGTCCGGCGCGGATAAATCGGTCATCCAGAACGGCAGGAAACCCTGCCCCCGCAAATCAAAATTGATCGACACCGCCGTCCAGACGGCAATCCAGATGGGCATCTGAATAAACATCGGCATCATGCCCATCATCTGGGCCTGCATCATCTGTTTATTCATCGCCATCATTTCCGGGTCCATTTTGGTCCGGTCCTTGCCGAGGCGTTTCTGCATCTCCTGAAATTTCGGCATCAGTTTCTGGGATTTCATCATTCGTACCTGGCCCATCTTGGTCAGCGGATGGAGCATCAGTCGAACCAGAAAGACCAGGATGATAATCACCACGCCGTAGTTGCCCAGCGGGCCCATCCAGTGATACATTGCGTTCATCAGCCAGACGAGGCCAAAAGCCAGCGGGCCGATGATCCACTGCGGACAGCAGCAGGAATTGAAATCCATTGTCTGGATGTAATCCAAACTTCTGAATTCTGCATTTTCGATAAAAAGTTCGCGATCCTTGGGTCCCCAATACACATCCATTTTAAAGCGGCATGCGTTATTTTCAGCGGTTTTGGGAAGCAGTTCTATTTTCTCCGTCCCCAGAACATAACTGGCGGAAGCGCCCTTAATTTCTTTCGGCGACGTAATGTCAAGATCATAATATTCCGCGGAACGGAATGAAATGATGTTCTGTGCGCCGGCAGCATCCCGGACCGGATGAACAATGGCGGTAAAATATTTATTGGTCGCTGCAACCCAGAGAAACGGAGGCTCTAAATCGCCGCCGTACGGCATGGCAAGAATCTCATCGGGAGTTTTTGACTTAGACCCGAAGAGGCCTCTCAAGGTGTCCAGAATACCTTTGGATGGAAACCACTTTTGTTTTTCATTGCTTCTTACGGTGGAAAACGGCATTGCCCGTGTCTCGACGGTTTTTTGATTGACGAGAAAGGCCTTCTTGATATTCCGGTCTTCCATGCCAAACCCATCGTGCCGAATTTTGCCGGTTCCCTGGATTTCCAGTTGGGCATAAAACGGCTCCTGCGTGAGATTTTCCATCGCAATCTCACATTCCATATTATAACTGCCCGGCGAAACGGTATATTTCTTCTCTATCCGAACCATTGGGGTTTTGATTATATTCCTGCCCGCTTCTTCCGTCACTTTGCCGAGCACCGCTTCAAAAACAACTTCGTCTTTGTCGGCGCGAAGCACCCGCCAGTTGAGTTTATCCAGAGGGAAACTTCCTTCGGCGAGACCTTCCCCGCTCTTTAACTCCAGATGCAGTTTTTTATTCGCCAGCGAATATAGAGGCGAAAAGAAATTATTATACTTCGCCGGCGAAACCCCGGATGTGTTCTCGAATTGAACCGGCTCAAAAAGCACATACGGCTTGCCGACGGAATCCCGCTCCGCGAATTCACCCAGGCTGACCTTTTTGACCGCGGCGCCGTGGCTCGTAAATTCGATCTGGAATTTATATTTGTCCGGCTCGTCCGTTCGGACACACTTGTCATAGACCTGTCCAAGTGTGACGATTTGTTCTTTGGCATTGACGGCTGAAAACTCCAGCGGAGGCAGCGCCGCGACCATCTGTGTCTGCTGATGCTGCGGCTGGGCGGCCTCGACCGGCACGGCGGCGGGCTTTTCTTGCGTCGTCGCGGCCAGAGGAATAATCGCTTCCCCTGCAGGGCAAGTCCCCCGACAGAAAATGCCCGTCTGCCAGATTAAAACGCCGCAACTGATTGTAAGCGCCGCCAAAAACAATTTGAAAAACGTGTTGAGTTTCATCATTTACCTTTTAACCTTTTAATTTTTCTTCGTATGCTTCCATCAATTTTTTCGTCGTCGTTCCGACTTTGCCGTCGCCAACGGTGTGCGATTCGACCGACGTTACCGGCAGAACGGTCATTATAACATTGGTCAGAAAAATCTCCTGTGCCGAAAGCACATCGTGAATCGTCAGCACCTGTTCGACGGATTTGATTTTCAGTTTTTCGGCCAGTTCAAGAACGGTTTTGCGGGCGACGCCCGGCAGTACCGGCGTATCAGCCCGAGGCGTATAAAGTACGTTGTCTTTGACGAGAAAGACATTGCTGACACAGCCTTCGGCCAAATTATTTTCCGTGGTGAACCACAGAGACTCGGTCGCCAGTTTTTCATGGGCCTGTTTTAACGCAATCAGGCGCGGGGCATAACAGGTCGTCTTGTGCCCGCAGGTCGGGTCCTTCGGGTTCTGGCGAAAGTCGGCCAAAATCACCCTCGCGCCCCTGTCGTAATATTCTTTCGGGTACGGCGTAAACTCCGTCGCGGTAATCAGCAGCGTACCTTTAGGCATATCGGTTTGCGCCAACGGGCCGCTGGAAAGCGTCAGCCGCATCCTCGCATTTTTAAGATGATTCGCTTTCAGCACCTGTTTAACAGCGTCTTCGATAAAGTCGGCGGTCAGCCCGCAGGGAATACTCAATGCCGCGGCGCTGGTGAACAGCCGGTCGAGATGGTCGCTAAGGCGAAATACGGTGCCGCTCGCGGCGCGCATCGTCTCAAACAACCCCAGCCCGTAGAGAAACGAACTGTCGGTAATCGGCACCGCCGCTGTGTCAGCGGGAATAATTT
Organism: Planctomycetota bacterium; assembly: GCA_016873215.1. Classification (GTDB taxonomy): domain Bacteria; phylum Planctomycetota; class Phycisphaerae; order Sedimentisphaerales; family Anaerohalosphaeraceae; genus Anaeroglomus. The sequence continues at coordinate 98,124 of VGXU01000002.1, read as the reverse complement.
TGTCTATGAAAAAAACCTGTTCCATTCGTGTAAATCCCTGCATTTGCCGCCGATAGACGCACTGACGACGCGGATACTATACCGACTTTGCCTCAAAAAGCCAGATAAAAGCCCCGCCCGCCAAAACCTCTTTTTTCGCCCACAAGCCCCCTTTTTTATTTGTCCTGTTTATTTTTTCGAATGGTCGGAAAAGACTTGAAGAAATCGGCAGGCAGGGGTAAAGTCTTATAAGCAAAAGAAAAAACTCCCGCATAAAGAAAAGCAGAATATGACACCCTTCAATTCGATTCGTGATATTCTGAATTACGCGATTGAGGATGAATCGCGGGCTCAATCTTTCTACGAGAAGCTGGCAGGGATTGCGAAGAAGGAAGATGTGAAGGCCGCCCTGACTAAATTCGCCCTCGATGAGCTTCGGCATAAACTACGTCTGGAAGGCGTACGGGACGGGGATGTTATATTCGAAGACGAGGAGGTTGGCAGCCTGGGCATTGCCAATACGATTCAAGAGGTCAAGCCGCATGCGGATATGAGTTATAAGGAATTACTGGCTTTTGCGATGAGGAAGGAAAATCAGGCTTATCGTCTGTATTCTCAACTGGCGCAGTCGGCTAAAGAGCCTCACATTCGCGAGTTGTTCACCCATTTGGCCCAGGAAGAGGCCCAGCATAAACTCAAACTGGAAATCGAGTACGATTTAACTTGATTTCCTGCGGTGACGGGTATCATGGACGGCTCGAACCGGCGTGTGAGCCTGTTTGGCATAGAAAAAAAGAACCGCAAGCACCCGCTTGCGGCCCTTTGATCTGAGTCGTTTCCGCAGATTTATTTTTAGACAGTTTTGCGTTTTCTCAATAACCCCAAAACTCCAAAGCCCAAGAGACTCAATGTTGCCGGTTCGGGTACGGTCTGAAACGCCAGATCGAAGCCCATGGTCGTGTCCGTACCGGAGCTGTCCAAAAGATAGCTGGTCAGTGTGGCGGTGTTGCGATTCCAGAGCGAGAACTTTTCTCCATCTCCGGACAGATAAAGATCGCCGTTTGTCGGGTCAAAAGCAACACCGTCGGGATTAGGCCCCAGCGGCCCTCCGGGATTGGTGAATGGGTTGCCCAAGTCAATGCTTGCCCAGGGCGAGGAGTTTCCGCCAAAAAACTGCCATGTGTAATTGTCATTGATGCCATTGTTTGTTATGGATGGGGCAATTTGAAAAAGCGACCGTCGGCCGGAACCATCCGGTACGATTCCGATGCCCACCAGGTTTCCGGTAATTGGATCGAAAGCCAGGTCGGAACGGAATTCAGCGGACTGGCCCGGTCCGTTAACCAGTGTAACTTCGGTCGCGGCGTTGCCGCTGTTGGATCCGATAATGTACCGATAGATTTCACTGTGTCCATAGCCGGTCATGTACAAGTTCTGGTCCGGGCCGATGGTAAAGCCGTCGATAATATTCATTCCTGGAGCGAATGTATCATGGACCTGCTGGTTAATCAGGTTGTTGCCGCTGTCCAGATCAGCCTGCCAGAGAATATGATTGTAATCAAAAGGATGCATGTAGTAAAGACGGCGGTTGTTGTCCATCGCAAGATTCGTACTGAATTTCGGATCCATAATCGAGCCGCAGTTATAAAATGTGCCCGCAATCACATCATATCGCAAAATCTTGTAACCGCCGCCAACGCCTGCCAGTCCGAAAATCTCTTTTTGCACAACCGCCGAAGCCAGGCTCGATGCGACTAACAATAAACTGAACAACATAAACTTTTTCATAGTTCTTTCCTCTCTTTCTATATTTTGTCTTTTCTGTTTTGGGTATTATTGATTTTATGCGGATTGTCTGCGTCTTCTCCGAAGCAGTGTTAATCCTCCCAGCGCAAGCAGACCCATCGTCGCCGGTTCGGGGACTTTGACCCAAAGTTCCGCCGCATCAACATAGCCGGGGTACATAGCGCCGTCGGAACCGAGCAGCGATGCGTTCTGATAGGCTACCTGCGTGACCATCCATCGCGTGCCGACCGGGACAATCCCTGCAACGAGATTGGCTTGCCATGTATTGGGCGAGGCATCCAGAATCAGATTGCTGACCAAAGGCGTACCGATCTGTGAGCCCCAGTTGGCTGCGCTGAAAAAGAATACGGTGATATTACTGAGAGCAGCCGACAGATGCGGGTGAGCATTGTACTGGGCAATGGCGTTAATGCCGACTCCGCCTGCATCAATGGTCGCCGCAAAGGCGGTTACGTCGGTGGATTGAAATGTCTGTGTCGCCGTCAGGCCGTCGTCGTCCATGCGAAGCATCCGGACTCCCTGAAACGGCGTGATGCCGTTTTCGGCAGTGACAATAGTGGAGACTTCATCGCCCCATTGTCCCACAAATCCGGGGAAATTGGTCAAAACGTTGGTATAAGTTGTCAATGGGTTGGTTTCAAAACCCGGGTCCACCAGAAGGTTGGCGCTTGCTCCTGCCGTGATGACCACGACGGTCATTAAAATGAGTGTCATTACATTTTTCATAATTCTTTCCTCTCTTTCCTTAAAAAATTGATTTCCTGTTTTTATCTTAACACATTCTACATTTCCAAACACATTTCCATTACTTTAACAAAACTGTAACGAATGGCGGGTTCACACTGCCGCCGACGGCCTTCTCCGAAGCAGATTCAACGCACCTAAACCAAGCAAACCGATTGTTGTCGGCTCGGGAACGCAAATTGTGTCAACAACGATACCGTCGATATACAGAGTACAATCACGCGGCAGGATTGCGATCCATTCCTCCGGAGGCTGCGGTTCAAGGCGAATATGGAACACATCGTGATAGTAAAGACCGTCAATAACCGTGGATTGAATAACCTCAAGTGAGGCATACTGCGGAAGCGTCTGGATCTGAGGCTTTCTGTCAATCGATTCCGATGAGTAGATAATCTGCAGCCAGATATCCTTATAACTATCAGGACTTGTCCGCGGATTATTCGGGATGTACAGCAGCAGATAGTCGCTGCCGTAAATGCGCCATACTCCGGTGTGGCCGTTACCGTTGGCGGCCATCCAATAGGTTTCCTTCGGAAAACCCGTATCCGGCACAAAAACTTCCGCCGCCGGCTTGCCATAAGGATTCAGGTCCAATGTTACCAGCCCCGGATTATCGGCGGTATCAAAGTTCCACGCCTGAAGAGTTGTGTTGGGCTGCCCTCGCCAACCGGGTTCCACCCTATCGGCAGCCAGACCCGACAGTGTTGCATTGGCGATACCGACAAAAAGCAGTGACCCTAAAAATAAAAATGTTTTAGCCATTTCCGTTCTCTCCTCAATTCGAAGCAACCATTGCTCTTTGATTCATTAACTGAACATTTTAAGGCAAGACTATCGTCTGTCATTCCCGCGCAGTGCCTGTCCTCTCGAAGGCGTGGGACGGAAATCCAGAAACATTTTAGCTGGATTCTGGCTTTCGCCAGAATGACACCTCATACTTAGTTATTTTTTCAATCGTCAATATTTCTGATTCTTTCATTTTTTTGTGATCAGGCAGCCGACCGCTTTCTCCAAAGCAGATTCAATGCACCTAAACCAAGCAGACCCATGGTTGCCGGTTCGGGGACGGTCGAGACCGTATCAATCACCACTTGCGACAGTACCGAATTGGGATTCAATGTTACATTCACTCGTTCAAAATCCGGATTAGGCTGGAAAATCAGATCATAGTACTGATAGGCCTTAATCTGGGCCGCATCCACTTGCAACGGAGAGATGTTGACAGTCTGGCCCCAAATTGTGTTGGTGCCATCCAAAGCCTGACTGGCCAGACTGATGGGCGGATTCAGATCGCCCATCCATGTCAACTGAACGCGCATATATTTAATGGGTTCCTTGTCAATCCAGTTGGGAAGCTGAAACTGATACTGACCGGGAGCGTTAGGCTGCACCGGATTAGAAAAGGGCAGCGGGTGCAGCGTTGTTGAAGGGTCGTTGTCATCGACCCAGTTGGACTGTGTCAGGTTCAAAATCGTACTGCCGGGTACCAATTGCCATTCGGCAAAGACTGACAATGGTTTGCCTCGATACAGAGGGGGGTTGAGGTCATCCGCTGTTGCGACACTCCATGGAACGACCATGGCGACAGCTAAAATTGTTAACAAATGTGTCTTCAATGAGTTTCTAACTTGTGTGTTCATAACTCTTTCCTTTCCTGTCTAAACTGATTTTCTATGTTTTTTCAACTTGCACGTATTTTTGGGGGCATCCGGCCCCTTAAAAACCACTTTATATAAGATTTGTTTTGTCTTATATAATGTCGAAAAAAAATAAACATAATAACTATATGTCATACTATTCCTATGGGTTAAGTAGTATTTAATAAAAAATTTTTTTTGATATGGATAAGGGTTTAATTTGTCTGCCGACAAGGTCATAAGTCTATATTTTATAGGAACTAAACATTCGACAGGCTTCATGGCCTTCAAAAGAAATATATTTTTTGAGATGTCGAATAATCCCAATTCTGCCAAGAACCGGCCCGCTACCAAAGAAGGTCTTCCGCTGTGATTTTTCTGGGCCGGCTCAGCCGGGAATGATTTTTATCAGTTCGGCATTGGTGGGGTATTTTCGCAGGACGGAAATCAGCGTATTGATCGATTCGGCGGGATTCTTATTGAACAGACCCTTGCGGAGGTTGGCGAGTTTTTTGCTGTTGGCCGCACCCCATAGCGCCTCGTCCATCCGGGTGCCGGAGGCGGGAATATCGATGGCGGGGAAAATACGCTGCTCGGCGAGCGCGCGGGACAGGATGATTTCGCTGTTGCCGGTGCCTTTGAATTCTTCAAAGATGAGCTGATCCATCCGTGAGCCGGTATCGACCAGCGCGGTGGCGATGATGGTGACGGAGCCGCCGTTTTCGATTTTTCTGGCCATGCCGAGAAATCGGCGGGGAATTTCGAGGACGCCGGCCTCAAGCCCGCCGGACATAATGCGCCCCGTCCCGGAACCTTTGCGATTGAATGCACGCCCCATGCGGGTGATGGAATCGACAAGGACGACAATATCCCGGCCGCATTCAAGCTGCACTTTGATATATGCCAAAAGAATCTCGGCCAGTTCGATATGCTCTTCGATGGACTGGTCGATGGAGGACGCCACGACCGTTGCACCTTCGACGCCGCGTTTGAAATAGGTGACTTCTTCGGGGCGTTCGTCGATAAGCAGAACGATAACCCGAGCTTTGGGGTCGTCGGCAAGGATGCCTTTGGCGATTTGGGAAAGCATCATTGTTTTGCCGGCCTTTGGGGGCGAAACGATGAGGCCGCGCGTGCCTTTGCCCATCGGGGCGATAAGGTCAACGATGCGCATCGAAAGCTCGCCGGACTTTTCAAGATCGAACCGCTGATTCGGCGAGACGGCGGTAAGCTCCTGATAGGGCGTGCGCTTTTTGAATTGCTCGACTGTAAGACCGCAGACGGATTCGACCTTGTCCAATAGGACAAGGTTGCTGTCGATGCGGGTTGTGCCGCAGACCTCGGCGCCTTCCACAAGGCCGGCCTGACGCATCAGTGCGGCCGGGACGATCACGTCCCGCCCGCCCGGCCGAAACGACCGTGCCGGGTCGCGCAGGACAAAATTGCCTTTGATATTTTTTTTAATGACACCGGTAATTAACTCGGGCATGAGTTCTCCAGTTATTTTATAATTCTGACACTTTTTCAACAATCCCACCGGCCCTGGTTACTGGCTTTTAATGACGTTATTTTTATACATTATCTTTTGTGGAAATCTTTTTCCGATAGAAATTTATTGAATCAATGTGCCAGATACGCAATGTCAACCAGTCAATTATCACTATCCAAAATAAACACGAAATTACAACAGCAACAAAAGTCTTGGCCTTCTCATCTTTTGATATTAGATCGTCTCCATAAAGAGTAAGAATAACTATGAGAAAGATAACAAAAAGAAAGACTGCTCCGATGCGAGCACGTCGCCACGACTTTTCATTGCTTAGAAGGCGATCCTCACGTTTTAGTATTATCTCTTCTTTGTTTTTCATTTCCATCTTCCTGAAATAGTTCCTTTACCCATTAACTGGGATTTCCCATATAACACAACATAGTCCTGCTCAATTACACTGTTGAACGGCTGAGTCTCATTTCCGATAGAATATCAGACTTGTGCTGAAAAATCGAGAATTTTAACTTTATCTCAAAGATATTTCAGTCCCCAACATGCCCACGCAAGCGTGGGCATGGCACCTGTTCTTAGGGTTGTATTGGCAACGTCAGGCTTTTAATGGACTTGTCGGGATTGAGCCAGGCGAAGTAGGTCCAGGGATGGGCGAGGTGTTCGAGGATAAAGGCGGTGCGTTCGAGGCCGGGAGATTGATAGCGGCGTTTGCCGAATCGGCCGAGGAAGGCGTTGATTCGCAGTTCAAGCCATTGCGTTTCTTTACTGGAAAGCCCGGCGATTCGGGCCTGCACTTTTTTCGGGTCGTACCAGATATCACGTTTGATATTCAGCGACTCCATCGCGGCAATCAATTTTTCGGTTTTCGGATTTTGCGGCGGGATGAAACGCCGGAGGCCGGCCTTTTCCAGAAACGGGTGAAATTGTCCCATCAGGGCCATGGATTCAATCATCACGACGTTGAGCAACGGCATCGTTTGGCGAACAAGCCAGCTTGCGAGGCCCAAGTTTCGCCATCGCGGGTCAACGATGACGCGGCTGATGCATCGGACGTGTCGATTCAACAGCGAAACGCCGGCGGCTTTGTCGGGGCGGGCGAAGAAATTTTGCGTTATGACATTTCGCACCGCCAGGTTCGGGGCGGGGTATGTATAAACAATCACAGCAACCAATTCATTGCTGTCATAGCGGGACGGCTTGTGATTGCGAATCACCCAGACGCCGGCGGTCGGGCCAAGAGCAGAACAGCGATAATGAAATCGCGCCAGATGATGATAATCCTGCATTGAGCCCCGCTCGATACAGAGATGTTTGAGGACGGAACAGTATTTGTTTGATCTGTCAATCGCCGCAGGATGCGGGATTCCACTTTCACACCATTTTCGTTTGATTGCTATCATAAAACTTTCTCTGTAATTGATGATTGATGACGGATGATTTTGTATTTCGTTTTGGGTCGCGGAAGATGACGCGGGGTTGGCCAAGAGAGGATTTGACGATGATGATATCGGGCCAGAGGTCGGGGAGGAAATGGTCGTGGACTCCGGCAAAAATAAACGTTTGCCGGGTTTTGGTCGCAATTTGGCGCAATTGGCGGCAGATCACCGAGGCGGTCAGTGGTTCGAGGGACGTCATAAATTCATCGGCGAATATGTATGTCTTGTCACTGAGCAGCGCTTTAGCGAGGCGATATCGAAACTGCTGGCCAACAGAGAGTACGGCGGGTCTTTGCAGCATGGCAAAAACGTCCGATAAGCCGGCCTGGTTGAGTATGCGAACTGTTTCAAATATAGGACCTTTAATACTGTCGATGAGCGATTGATTCGTTTCGAGTGGAATATCTTCGAGACGGATGTGCTGCGTTTTCGGGATGGCGCTGTACATTTCTCGCATCAGAACAGTTTTGCCGGCGCCGGAGGGGCCGGTGATATAACAGATGTCGCCGGGGCGCAGTTGTATGTCGAGGATATGTTGAAATGACATTTTTTCCAGCCGGAACAGGGTCAGGCCGAAGAGGTTCATTAATTGCCCCATTCGTTTGGTGATGGTGTGTGTGAAAGGAAAATGTTTTCGAATTTGAAAATTCCGCGTACTCATAAAAAACTCCTCCTGTATTTTTCGATTGACGATTTTCGATTAAAAAAATGAATAGTCTGGATTCCCACCTTGGCAGGAATGACAGAAGCACCCACAAGCTGCGTACCTGAGAAAAACCTGCCCACGCAAGCGTGGGCAGGGCACCCATCTGTGCTACATTGAAAGTTATCCACAAATGGGTTTGTTTCGTTTTTTTGTCTCACTTTTCGGCCTCCATTTCCGCGTTTTTGACGTGATATCAATGTTTTTTCTGTTTTAAAATTGGGTTCGTTTTGCTTTTTTTAAATCTGTGTCCTCCCTGTTTTTGAGTTTTCGGGCGATTTGTCTGACGCGGTAGAGCGACAGGCCCGTATGGCCGGCAATCTGCCGGAGTGTCCAGCCGTCGAGAAAAGCGAGTCGCTCAATTTTCGATTCGAGAGGCGATAATTGTCTGTGATGCCGCAGACAAACCGAATGCCGGCCTCCAAGAATGCCGATTAATCGCTGCACCCGCCGAGAGAGGGCGGACTCGCTGATTCCCATTAAAACCGCCAGATCCGCATATTTACATTGCCCTTGCAAAAGCAACTCCATCAAAACGCGGTCCATTCCAGAGAGGAGTTGGCAACGAACTTTGAGCGTGTCGAGTTGACCGACCAAAAAAGATTTGCGGTCTTGTTGGGAATCGACATACGGAGCGATTGTTTCGTATGATATTCTTTTGCCCATTCTTCTTAGCCCTTTCTTTTTTATTGAAAAATACCATTTTAGCTATTATAATAAACGAGAAGTATGTTTTATAAATATCTAACAAAATTATATATTTAGTAAGTATATTGTCAAATAAATTCTGTTTTTCCCTGTTTATTTTTTTAAAAGTTTTTTTTGGCTTTTAAAAAAACCTGAATCGCGTTTTCCACTCAAAAAAAATAATTTTCTGGAAATATCCGGTGCAAGAGAAGTTTTTGTGTTGGTTCATATCTTATTGAAATAAAAGAGGTTGTAAATTATTCACAAGGAGCTTGTCAGATTAAGCCCCTGACGTCCTTTTTTGGATTGCACATAAGTTATTGTCAACAAAAGAGATGTGAAAAAATGCAAAGATTCTGTTTATTTTGTGGAAAAGGGTAAACATAATCCTTACAATTTTCGTCATATTATATGGAGATGGGTTTTATTACAGGAGTATAAGTGAACTAATAGAAAGAATTTTCATCACCCTCCTCCGAAGCCAGATTTGCAATCTTGCAGGTCTGGCTTTTTTTATCTGTTTATTTTACTTTATTTTCCATTGGTCATTTTAGCTTAGAATCAAAATCGGGATTGTCGTTTTTTCAGACACGCGAGAAAATTTCCCCAGGACCTATTGACAGCGACCCAAAGAAAGGGTATTATAATATCCAACTGGAGGATCGAGGAGCGCCTGCGGCGTAAACCGCCGCGGGCCTTTTTTTGATCCCCGCCAGCGTTGTTCCGCACTTCTATCTTCGGCTTCCCCGGCGTTATTTATGGGTTGCGGCTGTTCACGGAAACGGTATAATTCTGACATTGAAACATCAGGGCATCAGACAAAAAATGTGAGGGAACAAAGCGGAATTATGCGACACACTTTTTTTACCACGCTGCCGGCTATTGGCATTCTGGTTTTCGGGTTATCCCCTTTTGCGGGCGCAGCGTCAGGCGAGTGCCGAGTGATACCGGCTGTCGCAGCGAATTTTGAATGGCTGTGGTGGATGCTGGCCGGATGCGGGACGCTGGCTTTTGCGGTCATTTTCTGGAACCTGTTATTACGGAGGCAGGTGGAGCGGCGAACCGTGGAGCTGCAGGATGAATTACGTCGGCGGACGCTGGCCGAACAATCCCGTCAGCAGACGGAGGAACAGTTTCGCCATGTCATCGAGTTTTGTCCTATCGGCGTCCTGATGTATCGGCTGGAAAGCGGCGACCGTTTGATTCTGACGGCGGGCAATACGGCGGCGGAAAAAATTCTGGGGATAGAACTTCGGCCGCACCTGGGTAAAACCCTTGAAGAGATTTTTCCGGGTCTGGGACATACCGACATTCCCGAGCGGTACCGCAGAATCTGCAAAAACGGGATTCCATGGGAGATCCACGGCTTCCATTATAAAGACGAACACAGTCAAGGCGTCTATGAAATTTACGCCTTCCAGACTTCAGCCGGTCAAATGACCGTGATGTTCACCGACATTTCCGAGAGAATTCGCTCGCGTGAGGCACTGGAGTGTTCGGAAGCCCAATTGAGCAGTATTCTCCGCGCCGCCCCAATAGGGATTGGGCTGATTGTAAATCGAACCTTTGTTCACGTCAATAATCATCTTTGCGGCATGCTGGGCTATACACAGGAAGAGCTTATCGGGCAGAACAGCCGGACGATTTACCCGACACAGGAAGACTATGACCAGGTCGGTTCGGAAAAATACGCTCAAATTCGCAAGACAGGCGTCGGGGCAGTTCAGACGCACTGGCTGCGAAAAGATGGAGAAATCCGGAACATTCTGCTGAGTTCGTCGGCGATTGACATTCAGGATCTGTCCAAAGGCGTTATTTTCACGGCATTGGATATCACCGCCCAGATACAGGCCCAGCAAGCGCTGGCAGAAAGTCAGCGTACTCTTTCGACGCTGATGGGGAATCTGCCGGGGATTGCGTATCGATGCCGGAATACTCCCGATTGGCCGATGGACTTTATCAGCAAGGGGTGTCTGGAGCTGACCGGCTATACCGACGAACAATTTCTCAACAATACCGTTGCCTGGAACGACTTGATCTTCGCGGAACATAAACAATATGTCTGGGACGAAATTCAAAAAGCCCTTGCTCAGCGAAAAAACTTTCAACTGGAATATCAAATTCGCACCGCCGAGGGTCAGGAAAAATGGGTCTGGGAACAGGGGTGCGGTATTATTGACAATTCCGGCAATGTGGCCGCGCTGGAAGGATTTATCGCCGATATTACCGCCCGCAAGCAAATTAAACTGGAATTGCAGCAATTCCAATTCGCCGTTGAACATTTCGGCGAATCGGCATACTGGGTCAATCCGGATGCACGATTTGTCTATGTCAACGACGCCGCCTGCCAGCAACTGGGGTATAGCCGCCAAGAGTTATTGACGATGGGCATAGCGGATATTGACGTCCAATTTCCGATGGAACGCTGGGATGAATACTGGAACGAAGTAAAAGAAAAAAAGTTTTTGCGATTTGAAACACACCATAAGTCTAAAGAAGGACGGAGATTCCCCGTTGAAATCAGTTCTAATTTTGTGCAGTTCGGCGGCAACGAATATATTTATGCGTTTGGCCGGGATATTTGCGAGCGAAAACAGACGGAAGACCAGTTGCGGCTCAATGCCGAGCGTATGGAGGCGCTGCTGAAAGTCAACCAGATGACAGACGCCCCGCTGGAACAAATTACGAATTTTGCGCTGGAAGAAGCGGTACGATTAACGAAGAGCAAAATTGGCTACCTGGCTTTTTTGAATGAAGAACAGACCGTTCTGACTATGCACGCATGGTCGAAAACCGCGATGGCCGAATGCGCGATGAGCAATAAGCCCCGCCAATATCCGGTGGCGTCGACCGGTCTGTGGGGCGAGGCAGTTCGACAACGCAAGCCTGTCATCACCAATGAGTATGATTCGCCAAGCCCCTTAAAAAAAGGCTATCCTGAAGGTCATGTATCGCTTCATCGGCATATGAACGTGCCGATCATCGTCCGTTCTAAAATTGTGCTGGTAGCGGGAGTCGGAAACAAAGAGCAGGATTACGACCCGGCCGACGTCCAACAGCTTACGCTGCTGATGGAAGGGATGTGGCATCTGATCGAACGGATTTACGCTGAGGAGGCTCGGGAAAAGCTGATGAAAGAACTGCAGGCTAAAAATGAGGAGCTGGAAGGGATTGTGTTTGTGGCTTCGCACGATTTGCGCAGCCCATTGATTAATATCCAGGGCTTTGCCGGGGAGCTGCAAAAATCCTGCCGGGAACTGACGGTGCTTCTGGGTCGGGAATCGCTAAGCGAAACCAACAGTCGCGCTGTTCGTCGGATTCTTGACGAAGACATTCCCGAATCGCTGAATTTCATTTCGGCCGGTACCGGCAAAATGGACACGCTGGTCAAAGGCCTGCTGCGTCTGGCCCGCATCGGCATAACTCAATTGCATATTGAACCCGTTGATATGAATCGGCTGATGGCAACGATTCTTAAAACCGTCCAGTACCAAACGCGTGAATACGATATTGAAATCCGTGCGGACAATCTGCCGCCGTGTTTAGGCGACTGGGTTCAGCTTAACCAGGTTTTTTCCAACCTGATTGATAATTCCATCAAATACCGGCATCCCGGGCGGAAATCCGTCATTGAAATCAATGCGACGCGGCAGAATGACAGGGTTCGCTATGCTGTCCGTGATAACGGGGTAGGTGTTGCGCCGGAGCACCACAGAAGGATTTTCGAGATTTTCCACCGGCTCAATCCCGCAGGGCCGGTCAAGGGTGAAGGTCTCGGCCTGACGATTGTGCAGCGCATTCTGGACCGGCTTGACGGTAAAATTGATATTGAATCCGTCCCCGACAAAGGAGCCGCTTTTATTGTCGAACTTCCCGCAGTTCCGGGGAAATAATCTGTTCATGTTTTGGGCGGGACTGGATTGTCTCGAGGCCCGTCAGGAGCGCATCGGCCTTAAGGAGCATTTCTTCCCATTCGGCATGCGGATCTGAATCAGCGACGATGCCGCCGCCGGTCTGCAGGTATGCTTTCCGGCGGTGGATGATGATGGTTCGAATGGCGATATTCAGCGCGGCGTTAAAATCAATTCCGATATGCCCTATGCAGCCGGTATAAACGCCGCGTGCGGTCGGCTCCAATTCTTCGATGATTTCCATGGCGCGGATTTTCGGCGCGCCGGTGATGGAGCCGCCGGGAAAGACGGCCCGCAAAATGTCGCAAAACAGCGCCGCGTCATTCGGACGGGGCAATCTTCCTGCGATATCGGCATCCGCGTGAAAGACCGTTGGATAGGCTTCGATGGTTCGCGGACGCGATACGTGTCGCGTGCCGGGCACACACACCCGCGCCAGGTCGTTGCGCTCGAGGTCAACAATCATCACCAGCTCGGCGGTGTCTTTTTCCGATCGCAGCAGCGCTTCATATTGCCGCCGATTAAACTCTTCCCTATTCGCATCATTTTTCCTGGGCCGGGTTCCTTTGATGGGCCGGGTGAGAATGGCGTCGTCCTCGATACGCAAAAATAATTCCGGCGACGCGCTGACGATGGACCAGTCCGCGCAGGAAAGAAACGCCGACAGCGGGCTGGGGTTGTGCCGATTCTGCCAGAGAAAGCAATCCACGGGGTCGGCGGTAAAATTGCAACTGAACCGTCGGGAAAAATTGATTTGATACACGTCGCCATCAAGGATGTGCCGCTTTATTTTTTTGATGGCGTCGAAATAATAGTCGCGGGTCATATTCGCCGTGAAGTGTAAGGGCGAGCGGCCAGTTGCCCCTACGATGTTGAAATTGTTATTCGGGCAGACACAGGGGTCTGCCCCTACGGCCGCATCGTCCAGCCAGGTCTGTAATTGGCGGAATTTTTCATCCACGGTTTGCCGCTGGCCCGGATATTCGAGAACGATCAAAAGATACTGTTCGGTTTTGTGGTCATAGACGATTGTCTTGTCATAGAACGCCAGATAAATCAGGGGCATTTTCAAGTCATCTGTCGCGAGATGCGGCAGCTTTTCGATATAGTGCGCCAGCGGATAGGAAAAGAAGCCTATCCAGCCGGGCAGAGGAGGATGGTCAGGGATGGAGTGGGGACTTTTTTCGAGTTTGTATTTTTCGAGAAAGGATTGCAATTGTTCAAACGGTTTATCCTGTCTGTCCCTAAATTCAAAACTTTCGACCGGTTCGGCGGCAAAGATGCTGTATCGCGGTATGGAGGAATTTCCGCCGAGAACGGCCGGGCGGGGTTGTCCGGCGATTATTTTTGTGATGGAAGACAGCGAAATCCCGGCGGGGACCGCCCGGAAATGGACACGACACAAAACAGGTTTGACCGTCGGCGCTGTCATGTTGATGAAGGTGAAAAGCCGTTGATAATGTCGATGGATTTGGTTGCACCGATGCGGCTGGCGCCGGCTTCAATCATCGCCAACGTGTCGGCGGTGGTTCGTACTCCGCCGGCGGCCTTGATTTTGCATTTGGGGGCTGATTGAGCAATCAGGCGGACGTGCTCAAGTTTCGCGCCGCCTGCCGGATGCAGGCCCGTGCTGGTCTTGATGAAATCGGCGCCGGCCTCCTCGATAGTGCGGCAGGCAAAAATGATTTGCTCATCAGTCAAGGCGGCCGATTCGATAATGACTTTCAATATCACAAACGGGCGGATGGATTGGCATACTCTCAGCACGGTGCGGATATCGTTGAGCAGGTATTTTTCATCACCGGCGATAATCGAGGCTAAATCGGCGACCATATCAATTTCGTCTGCGCCCGAGGCGATTGCCAAATCCGCTTCAAACGCTTTAATCCGCGCCAGATTCGCCCCGAGCGGAAAGCCGGCAACGGTGCACACTTTCACGGGACTTTCGTGCAGGATGTCGGCGGCTAAATCGACCCATCGCGGCTGGATACAGACGCTGTAGAAACCGTATTTTACCGCCTCGGCACAGTGGACACGAATTTGTGCTTCCGTGGCGGTCGGACTTAACAGCGAATGGTCGATATATTGGGCTAATTCTTTTTTGTCCACAGGCATCATCATATATAAAAAGGTAAAGGGAAAACGGCAAAATTACAAGGTAAAAGTAAAAACAGGAACAGCTATCGCGGGGTAGATCATTGACCCACCTTTATCGATAGGATCCGCAAAAGAATAGGACATTGCGATACAAATGGTGAGTGGAGACCACACACCCTACTTGCCTGGCGACATGATTACTGTAACATCAGTTTCTTCATTTGCCGCCAGCTTGACCTCAAAGCCAATAATCCGAGTCCCCGGATTCGGCTCATCCCAGTCGCTGCGCGGCTCGGTGGACCAGGTTGCAATCTTCGTCTCTTTTGGACACATCACTTCAAATGCCAGGGTCTTGCCGTCCTTTTTAAGGATCGCTTTGGTTGCCGACTGAATATCCACTTCGGCAGGTGTGACCATACTCCAGCGAACAACCGCCTCTTTATCGCCGGCCTTGCAATCGTCCCGCACCGTTACATTTCGTCCATCCAGCGAAACACTGCGAATGGCCTTCCGTAATTGTCCCTGATACACATCGCTCAAATCAAATACCGCTTCCGGATTCGGTTTGGAATCGGAATACCGAATCATCGGCGCAACGCCGTTGACCTGCTGCAATGCTTCATTTACCGTCAGCGTATTGTGCCAGAAATTCGTATATCGGAAAATCTTCCATCGATCCGAATCCTGTTTCTTATCGAATAATTTCACGCCCATTTGTTCAAGCCGATTGTAATCCTGCATTCCCAGGTCCATGGCCCATCGTACACCGGCGGCATCCAGCACAAATGAGCCGACATCCATATGTCCGTGACTGAAACCGGGTGTTCCGCCTTTCATGGCTAAGTAGGTCGCATCTGCCTCCCATCCGCTGCGTAATACCGCGACGGGTTTTTCTCCCTGTCCGGACCAGCACAGTGTCTTTGGCGCCTGCGGTTTATCAAAGGATTTGCCCCATATCAGCAGCATCGGCAAAAATGCCCCGCCTATTTCGGATCTGGTTTTTGATGTCTGTGATTTGTATCGCTCCAGAGATGGAATTTGATTCCATATCACCTCGGGCTGATTGTAACGGGCGGCAAACCAGAAGATCGTTTCATTGAGATCGTCGCGCCGGCCGCAGTCGGCATAATTAAAGAAATTGCCGGTCGGGCCGGTCATCTGCAGATAAAAGACACCGCTTTTGGAAAAACCCGGATTGTCTGACAATCCAAAATCCGTTTTTAAGGCCGTGTCCAGCGCCGCCATCATCAGAACGTTATATACCGTGCCGTAACCCCAGTAACTCGGTCCCTCCGGATACACTCCATTAGGCAGATAGACATCCATGACTTTCTGTACACCATTGACCGAACGATGGATAATGGTTTCAGCAAGCGCCGGTTCATCTTCGGCAATCGCAAGCGCCCCCAGTGTCAATCCTCCATTGCAGACCTGGTTCCAGTTCATTGTGGCGTTAATCCACCAGGTTGTGCTACTCTCTTTGGAATTCAGAGAGAGATGAATGCCTTTTTCGACAATCGCCTTGCGGATTTTCGCCCGCGTTTCCTGCGACAAATCCGCATACAGCCAGTCGTAGCCGATGGCCAGCGCCGCCGTCATTTCGGCCGTATCCAGGTAATGCGACGGATTCCAGTCAGAAAATCCCGCCGCCGTCAGCATTTCCTTCTCGGCCCGGTCCAAGTATTGCTTCTGTCCCGTCATCCGGTACATGAAGGATAAATAAGCCACACGTTTTAAACACAGGCGGGACTTGTCTAAAAGCCGTTTTCCAATTTTGACATGTTCGATCGGTTCGGCAGTCAGCATCAGATCGGCCTGGCTGCGAATATCGTCATAGAGAGCTTTGACAATCGGGTCGGATTCGACGCGGGCTTTCATTTCTTTTTCCGCCCCCGCAAGCCACAGCAAACGCGGATGAGGCGAGATGGTTTTCATCGCCTGTCGTGCCTGCTCGTCAGAAATGTCCCCGGCGTACACGATAGAGCCAACTAAAGTTATCGCCGCCAATAGTGATAATGTCAATCGCATAAAACTCTCCTGAATAATTCTGTAAACACAGAAATCCAATTTCGCAGGGTGAGTCATTGACCCACTTTTATTTATTCTTTTGAAAAATGCCGTAACAGTTCTTCCGTTGAGCCAAAAACCTTTGTCGCTGTCTGTGTGACAAATACCGACGGCTCTTTGCGGGGTTTCCAGATGATATACACCTCCCGGCTTGCCTCATGGGCGTGCTGCAGTTCGCGTTCCACGCCGCTGGATATCGCCGGCATCCCGTCGGGCAGTTCGGGAATATAGCTGATAATCCGATCAGCCTGGTCGATGAGTGCGAAATCGCGGGCGTAAATCTGGCTGTTGATATCCCGCTGAATTTGTTTAATTTCGCCGACTTCAAGGCAGAATTTTTGTCCGAGGACTTCCAGCTCAATACCCTTTTTCCCTTCTTTGGCGGCCTGTTCGGCGTAGTAGGGCAGGTAGGCTTCTTCGAGATCGCCGGGGTCGAAGCAGACAAATAACTCTTTCATTGTCTCACGGAAACGTTTGATTTCCGCCAGCACATCGGTCAAGCCGGCAACGTGAGTCATCGGGAAGCTGAGATACACTTTTTTTCGCCACGGCTCAAAGGCAAGACGGTAAAACATTTCCGCGGTCCCCTGCCCCATGCCCCGCGACAGAGAATAGAACGGCGCATCTTCGTTGGTGCCCTTCTGCATCATTTCGGTGGCGAGCACTTCTTCCTCGCGCCAGACCATGAGGTCTTTGAGCGAATGGCGAATGTGATGTTCGGCGGTGAGGCGGACATGCAGCGGCTCGATGCTGTCTATCATGCAGACGAAGAAATCCGGATTCAACTGACGAATCTGGTAAAAGTCGAAGGCGGGAAAAAGGCCATGACGCCAGCGGAAGGTCGCGTGGGTGTTGACGATAATATGTTCATGCGTTTGCGCTTTGGCGATAATGTCCTTAAAGATGCTGCGGCGCAGCGAATGGAGTCGTTGAAGTGAGATGTCGAGAATGTGTCCCGGGGTGATATCCGGCGCTTCGTCGTACATTCGGTCGCCGACATTGCAAAGCAGGACGTCCTTGCCCTGCCGACGCGCCAGCTCGCAGACCTCCGTAAGGTACTGCTTTTTGTCGATGCCGACCATGCCGGTGACGAGAATAATCATAAATAGTTTTTAGTTCTAAGTTCTTAGTTTGTTGAACTGCAAACTTTTACAGGGTCAGATTCTGCAATCGCAGATGTTTGTCGTAATCTTTCAGCGCCGCAATTACGTCATCGAGTTCTCCCATCATAATCTTATCGAGGCTATAGAGCGACAAATTAATGCGATGATCCGTCAGGCGATTCTGGGGAAAATTGTAGGTTCGAATACGTTCGGAGCGGTCGCCGGAACCGATCATGGTTTTGCGCTGCTGGGAGCGGTCGGCGACGGCCTTTTTCTGATAATACTCGAAGATGCGTCCGCGTAAAATACGCCAGGCCTTGGCGCGGTTTTTGTGCTGGCTGCGTTCGTCCCGCATACTGATGGTAATGCCGGTGGGTATATGTTCGAGCTTGATGGCGGAGGCGACCTTGTTGACATTCTGTCCTCCGGGGCCGCCGGCACAACTGACATGCTCAATCACGTCTTCGGGCTTGATGTCCATATCCACTTCCTCCGGCTCGGGCAGCACGGCGACAGTCGCGGCGGAGGTATGCACGCGACCCTGCGATTCGGTTTCGGGGATGCGCTGGACGCGATGTCCGCCGCCTTCATATCCCAGATGCGTCCAGACGCCCGGACCGCTGACGGTCAAAATCATTTCGCGAAAGCCGCCGCGGTCGGTCGTTGAAAAATCCATCGTTTCGACCTTCCAGCCCATTTTGTCGGCGTAGCGAGTGTACATATTGTGCAAATCCTTGGCAAAGAGTGCGGCTTCCTCGCCGCCGGTGCCGGCGCGAATTTCCAGAATTACCGAATCAATCGCATCGTCGTCGGCCGGGGTCGTCGGCCATAACAAGGGTGTCCTTGATTTCCTCAAGAAGCTTGTCGGCCTGCGCGGTCAGCAGGCTGGCTTCCTGACGCGCCATCTCCTGAAACTCCGGGTCGGCGGCAGTGTCCTGAGCCATCGCCTTGGAATCAGCGGCCTGACGAAGCGTCTCCCTGAGTCGGCGGTATTTCTCCACCATCGGACGCAGCTTGCCCTGCTCTTTTGTCAGCGGGACAAATTTGGCGGGAGTGGAAGCAATATCCGGCTGCGAGATTTTATTCTCAATCTCCACATACCGGATGTTGAGCTGTTCCAATTTTGCTATCAGTGCCTGGTTGACTTGTTCCATCCAAAAATCCTCGTTTGAGGTGCGCGTTATGGGAACCTCTAACAACTCGTTTTTTGCCCTGTCGCTGACGCTCCGGGCTTGTATTTTAGCGATTTTTAGAGGTTTCCTTATTTATTGTGCGGCATACCGACGGCCGTTGACCGTAAAAAAATTGCGCTGCCAACTCGTAATTTGTAAATTACGTTCGACAGCGCAATGTCTTGTACCAAGATGGGAGCTATTTTTTCTTTCCGGGCTTTTCCTCTTTGGCTTTGAAGTAATCCTGGCCCTGGCCGAATTTCTTCTGGAACCGTTCGATGCGTCCGGCGGTATCGACGAATTTCTGCTTGCCGGTGTAAAACGGATGGCACATCGAGCAGATTTCGGCATGAATTTCTTTGGCCGTACTGCGGGTTTCAAAGGTATTGCCGCAACCACAGCGAACCTTTACTACCTGATATTTCGGATGAATATCTTTCTTCATTGCTTTTATCTCCAGATTAGTAGTTATTGAGAAGGGAAGAGTATACCCTTTCAGTAAAGTTTTGCAAGGGTTTTTTGTAATTATACAAGACTTTGTGCGTCCAAAACAACAAATGAGCCATTAAGCCGCGAAAAACACGGAGAAAGCCCTTTTTTTCGTTGAAAAAGGGGGCTTTTAGATTCTTTCCGGGCGTTTCTACGCCCGGCTATTATATTTGACCCCTTCGGGGTCAGAAAAAAACAGACACATCTCCATCCTCCAAAACCGTGTTAATTCCTCGTGCCCCATTGATGGGGCCATTATATTATCCGGCCATAGGGTGAACCAAGGGGGGGGGCGGCCATTCGAGCCTGCTGAAATTTTGGGTTTCTGCGATTATTTTTTCATCTTTTTATCCATAACCAATTGTTATATATTGGGTTATCTAAAAACCGCGAAACCAGAAAAATGTACGCAACGTCTGATTTTTGCTTCTATTACTTGAATGCCATCAATATATTTTTGGTTTAGCTGTTTTCTTTATCTCTATTCTCATCTTATATTTAGAACTGCCGGGCGTGTTTTCGGGAATCCGCATCCGTCATCTCCACATCGGAACATTTACAATAGCACTATTTTGCTGCATTGAGGAAAAATGAAAAATTTTTTCTCCTTGTAAATACAGGACTTACGTCTTTTTTGCCCTTAAATATTTCGGTTTTTCCGACACGGCCGTGCAAGTCGATGGGGTATGTGAAGGTATCGAAAACTGAAGTGACAAAATTGAATTAAGGAAGGAGATTTCAGATGGCGTTTGATTTTCAAATTTTCGGCGACGGTCAACTGAAAGAGGATTTTGTCAGGTGGCTGATTGATGAACGATGGCCGGAGAATCATGCTCATTTTCTGCGGCTATGGGAATATTACCAGAATCCGACTGCGCCCGTCGGGGGAACGGCAAAACTTTCCGAGTCGGCACGAACCTATATGCAGGCACAGGAAGTCGGTCTGCCTTCGCGGATCACGGGGGTCGTCTATTCGGCGGACGGCGGCTTAGAGACGGGTGAAAAGCTGAGCGATATCCGGCGCAAGGAAGTGGTGATTGAAAACGACATCACCTGGCGGATTAACGTGATGGTGGATTTTTTATTCGGCAAGGGCGTTAAATTAGTCAGCCGGTCGTCGGATGCGCAGCGGCGCAGAGAAATCGAACAGATATTAAAAGCTGTGGTCGATGCCAACGGCGGATACGGCTTTTACCAGGATATGGCGGTGCTCGGGAGCGTCTATGGTTTTGTGGATTGCTTAGTCAGGCCAAGTCAAGCTATTCTATCCCGCTTTGCCGGTCAGACACCGGCCGGCACCTCTCGTCTCACTTCTGATTCATTTCAGTACACCCTGCATCAGGCAGCGACTATCGATTTGGAACTGATAGAAGCTCCGCGGGCACTGCCGGTCCTGGATGAAAATGATTATCGCCGGATTCAGTATTACATTCAGCATTTCCATCAGGCCCAGAATGAAATCAGCCGGCAAGATAATTTTGTGATGCGGCTGGTTCGCAACAAAGGAATTTCCGTGCGACGCAAGACGACGGCGGTGACGGAGGTTATCGGGGCGACGGCGTGGCAGCGGTATGAGAATTTTGAGTTGGTGTCGCAATCGGTCAACCCATTCGGTTTTGTGCCGGTCGTTCATATTCAAAATCTGGCTCAGCCTTATTTTTACGAGGGGTTGAGCGACGTGGAGCAGCTTCTGGGATTGCAGGATGAGCTGAACACACGGCTTTCCGACCGGGCCAGCCGGTTGACGTTTCAATCATTTAAGATGTATCTTCTTAAGGGGCTGGAAGGGTTGCAGGATAAGCCCGTGGCGCCGGGGCGGATGTGGTGCACGGACAATCTGGACGCAACGATTGAGGAGTTCGGCGGCGACGGCGCCTCGCCGAGCGAGAGTGAGCATATCAGCGAGATTCGTGAGGCGATGGACAAAATCAGCGGCGTAACGCCGGTGGTGGCGGGCGTGCTGAAAAACAAACTTGGCAACCTGACCAGCGGGATGGCATTGAAGATGACGTTTATGGGGATGCTGACCAAGACGGCGCGGAAGCAATTCTGCTACAGCCAAGGGGTTAAATGTATCGGGCGGATGATTCTGGAGATTCTTGATCGGGCGGGGATTTATGCAACAAGCCCCGAAGAGCGGGAAGTGGATATTGTTTTTCCAAATCCGCTGCCGGAGGATGAGTCGGAAAAACTTCAGCAGGCGAAACTCAAATTGGAGCTGGGCGTAACGAGCGACAAGGTTCTGAAAGAGCTGGGATACGATGTCAAGTAAAAAGGTAAAAGGAAAAAGGCAAAACTGAGGAACCACAGATTTCGCAGATTACACAGATAAAGGAAAGTTAAATCCGAAATTCGAAGCCCAAAATCCCAAACAAATTCTAATTACCAAAATTCCAAAGAACAGACGGAAACATTCTACGTAACTGGATTCCGGCTTTCGCCGGAATGACAAAAGAAAAACCACCCAGCCTACAAGAAAACAACGTTAAAATTGTCCGTGTGGGCACGGCCCACCCTACCCAAAAAACATGTCCACGTAAGCGTGGGCATGGCACTTATCGTGTCAATAAAAGATAAAGTTTACTCAAAAAAGATTCAGAAAGGAGAAATGATTATGACAGAAGTTGACCTGAAGGTCGAGAGTGTGTCGGAGGACACGAGTATGGGCGAGGAGAAATTTGTGCCGGTGGCGGAAGCGATTCGGTACCGCAAACGGGCACAGGCGGCAGAAAAGGAGCTTGCGGAGGCACAGCGAAAACTGGGGGAAATGGAAACGCAGAAGACGCACCTGGAGCAGCGGCTTTCGCAGACACAAAAAGAGCAAACGCTCAAAGAGAAACTTCTTGCGGCCGGGGCCGCGGATGCAGACACGGCTCTGCTGGTTGTCAAAGACAGGCTGGCAGGCGATGAAAAGGCCGATACGGATAAAGTCATCGAGCAGTTGCGGCGGGACAAGCCGTACTTGTTCGAGACGCTGACCGACACAACCGCTTTTTCGCGTACGCGCGGGATGAAAGACAAATCAGCCGCGACACGGCAAGGCCTGAAGAATGCCGCAAGCAAGGCGGCGCAAACGGCCGGCAGAACGGAACTGATGGAGTATATGAAGGCAAGACGCAGACTACATTAAAAGCAGTAAAGCAAACTATGACAATGCCATTTTTGCGTCGATGAAATCGAAAATCAAAAGGCAAAAGTTAAAAATCAAAATTAAGGAAGGAGAAATTATTTATGGCATTTACAGGAAAAGCGACATATTCGGCGGGCGTGAATCTTCCGGAACTGGCGGAAGATGTATCGGATTTGATTGGGATTATTTCGCCATATGAAACGCCGCTGCTGGATGCGCTGGGCGACCCGATGCGGGCGGCCCACAGCACGTATCACCAGTGGCTGGAGGACGAACTGCTGCCGAACAAAGACAGTATTGACGATGATTCTATTGTCAATCCCACGACGGACACGCAGTTTGACGTTGCATACGGCAGCCGGTTTCGTATCGGCGACCAGATTCAGGTCGAGGGGTCGCGTGAATTGATGCTGGTGACGAATGTCAGCGGTAATACGCTGACGGTCGTTCGGGGGTACGCGGGTACGACCCCGCAGGCACTGGTTGATTTGCAGACCGTCAACATTCTGGGCAACGCCGCTCTCGAAGGAGCGGACAAGCCGGCCGTGCGGTTCACCACCCGGAGCCGGAAAAGCAACTACACACAGATTTTCACTGCGGCGGTCGAAGTCAGCGGGACGGACCTTGCGGCCAATCAGCTTGGGCTTGCGGATGAACTAGATTACCAGAAACAGGAACGGCTGCGAGAGATGCTGCGCGACCTGGAAAACACGGTCATCAACGGCGGTCAGCCGACTGCCAATCCACAGGGCAGCGACGCGGTGCGTCGGACAATGAAGGGGATTATTCCGCATCTTGCAACACATGCGTTTTCTGTCGGGCAGTCGGGTTTTCCGACGGGCGCGGACCTTGATGAGACCAAAATCAATTACGTGCTGCGAAAAATCTGGGAGAACAGCAACAGCCATATCGACCTGATTGTCGTCAACGGTTATCAAAAGCGCAAAATCAACGCCTTTTTGTCCGGTTCGCGCAGCTATGGCGCCGACGACACCACGTACCGCGATATGGTAAGTCTGTACCAGTCCGATTTCGGCGTGTGCCGCATCATCGCCACACGGTGGATTCCGCAGGATATGGTTTTGCTGCTGGATTCTTCGCGCATCGGCGTATTGCCGCTGGCGGGTCGGAGTTTTCACTTTAAGCCGCTGGCGTCGGCGGGCGATTATGAGTGCGGCGAACTGATCGGCGAATACACGCTGGAGCTGAAAAACGAAGCCGCCCATGGATTGATCAAGGGGCTGAACAAAGGATAGTTCTTAGTTTTAGGTGGCGGTGGGCTAAAGCCCACCCTACCTTTTTCTATGGTACTGAAAAACCACAGATTTCACAGATTACACAGAGATAAAAAAAGTTGGAAGAATATACCGCCCCCTGCGGGGGCTTGAATGTATCTACTGTTCTTTAACCACGGGCTGACGCCCGTGGCTATATTATGTCGCCCTAAAGGGCTAAAAAGGTGGGTGGAAACCACCAACCTACAAGCTGGATTCCGGATTAAATCCGGAATGACAAAATAAGGAGAATGATTATGGAATTGTTTTCGAAAAAATTGTTTTCGAGAGATGCGGATTTGGTGAAGTTTGAGCCGGGGCTGTTTGCGGAGGTGATTTTTGGCGGGCAGGTTCTTGGCAAGGGAACGAATGGGGTTGTCAGCGGCACGAGTTTCAGCGCGGCGGGCGGCGATTTTATCAATAAAGGCGCGACGGCCGGGGGCGTGATTTTTCTGCAGAGTTTAGACGGAACGATTAACGCGACTTATGAGATTGTCTCCGTCGATTCGGCGACGCAGCTTACGATTTCCGTCGTTCGCAGCGATGCCGAGCAGGCGCCGATTGCAGTGGGAACGGCGTCCGGGCTGATTTATCGCATTGTGACGTTTGCGCCGCAGGCGGCGGAGGCACTGGTTGAAATCGCCGGGTGGTTTGGGCTGCGGCCGGGTATGGCGGAGACGACTTACGGCGTGGAGGATATTTGCGATGCGACGCCGCTGCATTTGCTCAGCGCGTATCGCGTGCTGGCGATGGTGTTTGGGACGCTGGGCGGAACGGAAGACGAGAAAAAGACCTATGCGCAGAAGCGGGATTATTATATGGGTCTTTATAAAGAGGCTCGCGGCCAGGCGAGGATTACGCTGGATGTGGAACACGACGGCGCGGCGGAAAAAGTGATTCTCGGCGGGAGCGTGCGATTGGTGAGGGAGTGAGAATTGACGATTGTCGATTTTCGATTGAAGATTGGAGATGCAAATGAATCGATGGCAATTTGATAAACGGATGAATGTGTCGGCGCTGGTGCAACTGCTGATGCTGGCGGGGCTGATTGTGGGAAGCTGGGTGAATTTGCAGCGGCAATTGGATTTACTCGGACGGGATGTGAAGCAGCTTTTGGCGGCACAGGAGAAATTCTGCGAGAAGATGGAGCAATTGCAGGAACGGACAACGGCACAGGAGTACAGGCTGAGGACGATAGAAAATCAAAATTCAAAAGTTAAAAGGCAAAACTAAGGAATCCGCCAAGGGCGTATAGCTGATTAAACAGCTCCCTCATGTTCCCCTTCGGCAGGCTCAGGGCTAAAGGTTCTTTCGGGGGGACGGCTTGCGACATCATCGGGGGATTCTTTGACAAGTTAATAGGGTGTTTTTATTGTAAATTGCTGATTGTTAATTGATGATTAAGGAGAAGCTTGAAAAAATTTGAGATTAGAGAAAGAGATACAATTGGAGACGACGGGGTTGTATCGCGGAATTTGTACAAAACCATTTTTATTATTTTTAATTCAAAGAAAGGAAGGAGTTTTATGAAGAAGGTATTGTGTGTGGTTGTGTTAGCGGTGTGTGTGGTGCTGAGCGGGTGCGAGGGGTTTCGGTTTGCGGCAAAGGAAGAGCAGAAACAGAATGCATACCTGCACTGGCGGGTGACGGAGCTGGCGGCGGCACAGGCAAAGGCGGAAGAGACGTCGCCTCAGTTGCAGGGATTGACGGGATTGGCGAGCCAGCAAAGCCGGGCGTTTGTGGCGGATTACGGGATGCCGAGAGATTCCAGCATGGCCACACAAGCGTGGCCATGGCACCCATCGGAAGGATTTGCGACAGAGACGGCGATTGCGGCGACGGCGTATCAGCAGAGTATGGAGCGGCCGGGGATGTGGGAGATGGCCGACGGCGCGATGGAGCTGGGCATCGGGCTGGCGGGATTCGCGATGGAGCTGGGAATCGGGCTGGCGGGATTGTTGGGCGGGGTATATGGGATTCGAGCGACGCAGTTTTTGAAGCAGGCGCGGGAGAAATCCAAAGCCTTAAAGGAAATCATAGAGGGTAATGAGTTGTTCAAGGAAAATTGTCCGTCGCAGGCGGCAGCGTTTAAGGATGCGCAGGCGGGACAATCGGCGGAGACGCGGAAAATTGTGACGGAGGTTAAGGCGAGTACATAAAAAAGGAACCACAGATTTCACAGATTACGCAGATTAGGGAAAAGGGTGGGCTATAGGCCCACCCTAATTATTTGTTCCGCTTTTTAATATTCGTAAGTGTTGTCGCCGAGGAGGAGTTTTATCAGGGCGGGATTGCCGAAGCGGTCCACTTTGATCTCGGCGCGGGCATTGTTCTGGTTGGCGCGGAAGTCGGCGGCGATTTTTTCGCGTTTATCCTCGGGGACGAAAAAGGCTTCGATGCCGTATTCGATTCCACGGTAAGAGGTTCGGCCCCGAATGAGTAATTTATCGGGCGGGATGGACGACGGCTTCTGCTTATTGACTGAATCGACGACCCAGAGTTTGTTGGGGTCTTCTTTCAAGACGACATAGACGGGGATTTGTCTTCCATCAAGCTGCCGCGGGTCAGAGGGCATTTGGGCAATTTTGTAGCCGAGGGTCATGTAGTGTCCGCTGAGGATGTTGTAGGGGTCCACAGGGACGACTTTGAGCGTAATGAGCCGGCCGGTCGCGCGGGCATAAATTTGTTTGGCCGGGACGAGCGCGAGGATGGCCAACTGCACGATGACGGCGGCGAGAAACAGGAATGTGGTTTTTGTTTTAGTCATTAGACAGCCCTCCTTGATTTGAGGAAGCGTTCGAAGAGAACGCCGGCGACGATGATGCCGACGCCGCAGGCGGTAAAGATGACGGCTTTGATGAGCAGTTCGGTTTCGTATTCGATTGTCCGGCCGAGGATGAGCAGCGCGGCCAGGAGGACGGCGGCCCAGAAGACGCGGCGGTCTTCACAGGCAAACGCCGCACAAAACAGCAGGATAATCAGCAGAATTAAAAGCAGATTGGCTGAAAACGCTATGGTATAGGGCTGAACAAACCACGGCAGCGCGGCGGCAAGAATGAGTGTCAACGCCGTCGCAGCCTGCAGAAGAAATACGATGATCGTGCCGGTTTTGGTAAGTGAAAACAGCCAGAGGGCCGCGGCGGCAATCAGAAGTATCACGGCGACTACGGAAAATGTTGAGAAAGAGGTGAATGGAGACATTTGCCAGTGAGGCAGAAGATTTCTGCAAAAATCGAAGAATGAACATAAGTATAAAGCGAAAGATGCGGCGATGACGCCAAACGTCCATGCCGGGGGCGAGATGAAAGACCAGCGTTCCTTTTGCCGGCTGAGTGTGCCCCATGCAAAGAACAGAACGCCGGCAAGAGAGGCACCGGAGACAGTGCTGAATTCGCCGCCGCCTTTTCGCGCGAAGGTATAGGGAAGCGCCAGTGTCAGGAGGAGTAAGGCTGAGCACAGCGTCCAGCGGGATTTTGTGTAATAGATAAAGGGGACGAAAAGAATTATCGCGGCCAGCGGGAACCACGCATGCGTATAGTGCGGCGAATGTGATGCGCCGGCAAACACGGCGATGATGGCAAGAACGACGGCGAGTACGGCGTTGGGGACGCTGCGTAGAGCATAGGCGATAACAACGGCGCCGAGCGACCATGCCATAAAGGCATTTTCGGGATTGCCGGAGATGTGGAAGATCTGGGCGATAAGGCCGATGTTGGCACCGAAGATGAGCGTGCCCAAAAGGACGAGCGTGTGGCCGAGTTTGGGATACCCGCCATGAAGCCGCCAGAGACAGAAGCCGGCAATGTGGGCGGCGAGCATGGCGGAAACGAGCATGATGATTTTTGTGTCGCGGCCGATGTCGTTCCAGTGCGCGGCGACGAAGCTGATGACGCCGATGCCGATGAGCACCGAACCGATGGTATAAATGGTCATGAGTAGCGTATTGGTGGCTTCGGAGCCGAGGGCGGTGAGTCGGTAGCGGTCGGAGAGGGCCTGGGTTTGCTGGGGTGAAATCAAGCCTTCGGACTGGAGGAGGGGCAATTGTTCCTTCAATTGCCGGCGAAACCGTGCAGAGGGCAGTTTGTCAGCCATACGAGTCTCCTTACAAGACGGATTTTAGATAATCGTTATTGTACGAAATGTCTTGGGCTGGGGCAAGAGGAATTAATTGACGATTTGGAGCCACAGCTTTCACAGATTATACAGAATAAATTTTGCCACGGAGGTTCACAGAGAAACACAGAGGTAAAAGAGAACGCAGAAAAGGAAAAAGGCATCCGCCGTCGCCAAGGCTATGGCGGGACAGGTCGCGGGAATGACAGAAAAAAATGGGAATGACAAGGGAAGGAGAAGTTATGAAGGAAAAGAAGTTGAGTCCGAAGCAGAAATTGTTTTTGGCGGATTTTACAGGCGGGAACTATTCGGTGTTCGACTTACTGGAACGGCATAAGATTCGCCGAAGTGATTACCGGCGATGGCTGGGCGAGATGCTGTTTGTGGATGAGATGAATGCGCGGATAGAGTCGTCGCGGCAGAACAGTCAGATACGTTTGGCACAATCGGCGCCCGCGGCGGCGGAAAAGCTGGCGAAGCTGGCGGAGTCCGATGGAGAGACGGGGCGGAAGGCGTGTTTAGATATTTTGAAGTTGTCGGTACAGGATGGGGAAGACAAGACGATTGCGGCTCCGACCGTTGAGATAAGCGATGAGCAGGCGGAGAAGATATTGGAGTTTATGGCGGGAGGGCAGGCGATTGATGATTGAAAAATAAAAACAGCCGGGGGCGGCTATGCTACAAAAAAACATGCCCACGCAAGCGTGGGCATGGCACCAAGTCTGAAATTTCACAGCCGGGGGCGGCTGTGCTACATAAAAAAATCGTGTCGCTTGCGCTCCACGCTATTGTTTTTTTTCGGCGATGCAGTACATGTATTGTTTGCCTTTGAGGATAATTTCGTTATCCACAACGGCAGGTGTACTGTCAAGACCGTCGTCGAGTTTGTTGATGGAGACGACTTCGTATTTGTCAGTGTTTTTCAGGACATACGTCACTCCGTTGCGTCCGACATAATAGACATTGCCGTTGGCGCCGACGGGTGCGGCATAGATTTTTTTCATCTCGTCGAGTTTCTGTTTGGCATAAAACGCTTTACCGGTTTTGGCGTCGTAGCAGGACAGGATCGCGTCGTTGACCGAGAAGACATAGAGCTTGCCGTCATACAGAATCGGCGACGGGACATAGGGCGCGGCTTCCTTGACCTGCCATGCGACAGCGTCGGTGTCGGTCAGGTCCCCGGTGCGGCCGAGTTTGATGGCCATTAAGCTGCTGCCGCGAAAGCCGCTGGCGCAGAAGACCATTTCGGAATCGGCAACCGGTGTAGGGATGACATTTTGCGTCATGCCGCCGCATTCCCAGATTGTCTCGCCTGTTTTGGCGTCATACGAGCGAATCTTATTGGTGGCGCTGACGATGATTTGCATCTTGCCGTTGACAGTCAGGACCAGGGGAGTGGCGTGTGTTGTTTGTTCATCTCGCTGTTTTTTCCAGATTGTTTCGCCGGTGGTTTTATTGAAGGCCCAGATAAAGGATTCGTTTTCATTGTCTGTGACAACGATGACGGCGTCGCCTGCGATTGCCAGCGAGCCGGCTTCGCCGAAGCGGGTTTTCATCTGGACGAGGTCTTTCTTCCAGACCAGTTTGCCGTCGAAGTCAAAGCAATACATACCCTGTGAGCCGAACTGAGCCCAGACGAATTTACCATCGGTTACTGGCGTAAACGAACCGAAGCCGTGGTCGGGGTGGTGACCCTGATGAGGGAGGGCCTCGCGGGCGGTTTTTTCCCAGAGGATTTTGCCTGTGTTCCTATCCATACAGACCAGGTTGAATTGATAGATATTGGTTGGGTTCTGAATGCCCATGCCGCCGGCGCGCTGCTGACCCCGGTCCCTCTGGCCGCCGGGCGGTGGCGGGGCCATTTCGGCGGCTGTTATCAGGGGTTGGGAAATCGGCTCTTCTGGCACAGGGAGACTGCGATCTATCCCCGCGCTTACGCTTGAGGCTTCTTTTGCGGGCTGGTCGGTCTTGACGGCGGTCTGGAAGAAGATTTTGTCTTTCCAGACAATCGGACTGCCGTCGGAACCGTCGCCGGTGAGTTTGACTTTCCATTTGATATTTTGTGTTTCGCTCCAGGTTGTCGGGGGGTTTGCGCCGGGGGCGACGCCGGTAAATTCGGGGCCGCGCCAGTTCGGCCAGAAGGCCTGTGCATCGGCGGCGTAAAGCGTTGCGGTAAAAGAACATAGAATCAACACGGCCACAGTTAATTTGAGTTTGTTCATCTCCAGTCCTTTCCTATATATTAAGATTTCATTAACGACAATCTATACTATACAAGCAGGACTCTTTGAGAAAGCAAGATATTGCATTTTTTTGTGGGGGGAAAAGGCGAGTGGAGAGGAATTGCAGATTGACGATTTTTGGTTTCGTTCATGGGCAAGCTTCTGTCTTCGCTGCGCTTCGACGCGACAAATACGCTTGAGCGTACCACCCAGCCGGGGGATTGATGATTATAAAATGATTATTACAGGAAGGAGCATTTATGCGCATACGTATTCTGGATTCCCGCCTGCGCGGGAATGACAAAGCGAGAATTTATTCTGTTCTGGAGGAGATTCGACGGCGGCGGCCGAGGTCGCGGGAGCAATTGCGCCGGTATGTGAAGGTGTTTTTGGGGATTGATGTGCCGGGGTGCGCGGTGTGCGAGGGGCATGATGCGCCACTGGATTATCTGTGGCATTCGTACAGTTGCGATTTTGCGGGTCTGCCGGAGGCGGCGGCGCGAAATGAGACAGCGGATTGTATTGTGTGGGCGGGCCGGGGCGGCGGGAAGACTAAACTTGCGGCGGCGGCGACATTGCTGGACAGTATTTTTAAGCCGGGGTGCAAGACGCGGATACTGGCGGGGTCGCTGGACCAGTCGTGCCGAATGTATGATTATTTGCGCGATTATGTCGAGGGCGGATTCGCGGAGTTTGTGCGGGGCAAGGCCAACGAGGGGAAGTGCCGGTTTGTCAACGGGTCGGATGTGGAGGTGCTGTCGCATTCGGCGCGGAGTGTGCGCGGGCGGCATATTCATAAGCTGCGGTGCGATGAGGTGGAGTTGTTTCGGTCGGAGGTGTATGCGACGGGGGCGCAGTTTATTACCAAAAGCGACTCGCGGATTCGTGGAGCACTGGAGGTGTTCAGCACGATGCACCAGCCGTACGGGATTATGCGGAAGCTGATTGATGCGACGGGACATGGTGAAAATTTTGGTGGGTCAATGACCCACCCTACAGCTATGAATTCATCTGTGACGAAACTGTTTCGGTGGTGCGTGTGGGAGGCGATTGAGCGATGCGGGGAGCGAAGCTGTTCGCAATGTGTGCTGTGGGGTGATTGTGGCGGGCGGGCGAAGCGTGCGGCGGGACATCTGCGGATTGACGATGTGATCGACCAGATGCGGCGGAGCAGCCGGGCGGCGTTTGAGACGGAGATGCTGTGCCTGCGGCCAAAGCTGGACAATGTGGTGTTTGCGGAGTTTGAACCGAGGGTGCACATTGCGGAAGTTGGGTATGATGCGAATCTGCCGCTGTACCGGGCGATGGATTTCGGGTATTCGAATCCGTTTGTGTGTTTGTGGATACAGGCAGATGCGGCGGGCGGGGTGCGCGTGATTGATGAGTATATGAAGACGCGGGCGATGATTGCGGAGAACGGAGCGGAGGTGCTGCGGCGGACGCCGGGGGGTGGGTCAAAGGAAATAATGACGTTTTGCGACCCAGCGGGTGCGTGCCGGAATGATGTGACGGGGACCAGCGCGGTGCGGGAGCTGGCGGCGATGGGGATTCGATGCAAACACAGGCCCAGTGCGGTATTGGAAGGGCTTGAGCTGATTCGTCGGGCGCTGAAGGCCGGGGATGGGAAGAGCCGGCTGGTGATCAGTCCGAAGTGCCAGCGGCTGATTGAGGCGATGCGGTGTTATCATTATCCGCCGTGCGGGGGCGAGACGCCGGACAAGGACGGGGTGTATGACCACCCGATTGACGCGCTGAGGTACTTTTTTGTGAATTATGGACGACAGGAGGAAACCGCAGGACTGTATTGAGTCATAAAAGAGAAACCACAGCTTACGCAGATAAAAGGAAAAAATACAAAACAACTGCTCTTGACTGTTTGGGCGGATTGCCGTAGAATCCTTGGATCCGAGAGGAGAAGATGGTGGTTTCCAAGCGGTTAAACGGGGGATGTGAATTGAAAAGTACGAAATCATTTCAATACAGGAAACATGCAATGTCACAGTCTGAGTTTAAAACCGGCACGCTTTCAAGAAGAAGTCTCATCAAACAAACCGCCGCTGTTGGGCTTTTCACCTTCGTTCCAAAGAGCGTTTTGGGCGACCCGAACCAGCCCTCCGCCAACGACAAACTGAATATCGCCTGTGTCGGTATCGGCGGCAAAGGCCATTCGGACACCCTCAGCGTCAGTTCTCAGAATATCGCGGCCTTGTGCGATGTGGACGACCGCTACGCCGCACGGACATTCGAGATGTTTCCACAGGCCAAGCGATATCGTGATTTCCGCCACATGTTAGACAAACAGAACGACATCGACGCGGTCGTAATCGCCACGCCTGACCATACGCACGCACTTATCGCGCTGACGGCGATGAAGATGGGAAAACACGTGTACTGCCAAAAGCCGCTGACGCATACGGTCGAGGAAACCCGCCTGATGCGCAAGGTTGCGGCCGAAATGAAAGTCGCCACCCAGATGGGCAATCAGGGACAGGCGTCCGAACAAACGCGGCTGATTCAGGAATTTATCTCCGACGGTGCGATTGGGCCTGTCCGCCAGGTGCATATCTGGACGGACCGTCCGATGCAGGGCGTATTCGGGGAGTACTGGCCGCAGGGCGTTGACCGTCCGACGGATGCGCCGTCGGCGCCCGAGCATCTGGACTGGGATTTGTGGCTTGGGCCGGCACCGCGGCGGCCGTATCACCCGGCCTACCATCCGTTCAAATGGCGGGGCTGGTGGGATTTCGGCACGGGGGCTTTGGGTGATATCGGCTGTCATGCGATGGACCCGGTCTTCCGGGCGCTGAAACTGGGATATCCGCTTTCGGTGCAGGCAAGCTGTACCCGTGTGAATACGGAATCGTATCCGGTCGCTTCGATGGTGACATACGAATTCCCCTCGCGGGGGAAGATGCCGCCGGTGACAATAACCTGGTATGACGGCGGATTGAAGCCTCCGCGTCCTGAAGAACTGGAGCCTGGACAGATGATGGGCACGGGCGGGACACTCTATATCGGCGACAAGGGCAAGATACTCAATGGGCGGATTATCCCGGAAACAAAGATGAAGGAATACACGCCTCCGGCAAAGACGCTGCCGCGGTCCATCGGCCATTACGAGGAATGGATCGAGGCTTGCAAAGGCGGCAAGCCGGCCGGGTCGAATTTTGAGTTCGCCGGACACTTGACCGAGGTCGTGCTGATGGGGAACATTGCGCTGCGGGTAGAGCTGCGTGAAAAACTGATGCAGCAAAAGCTGTTGTGGGATGCGGAAAAGAGGGAATTTTCAAATCTGCCCGAAGCGAACGCGTTTTTGAAAAAAGACTATCGCCCGGAATTTTCGATTCACACCATCTGAACCGGGAAAAGTGAAAGGATTAAATATGAATCGCCGAACATTTTTACGTTCTGCCGGGGCAGGTGTTGTGATGCTGTTATCGGGCTCTTCGGGCACTGCCTCTTCTCTGACGAAAACGACTTTTGGAGCGGATAAAACCAAAAGGAAGCCCAATATTCTGTTTTTATTTTCCGACGACCAGACTTTTCGGGCGATTCATATTATGAAGGAACTGGATGTCGAGACACCCAATCTGGACAAGCTGGCCGCCGGCGGCACTGTATTCAGTCATTGTTTTATTCAGGGCGGTTTTCATGGGGCGATTTGTGTCGCCAGCCGGGCAACCGTGGTCACCGGACGGCATCTTTGGGATTGCGGAAACGGCGGCAACTGTCTGGACAAAAACAAGAGATTGTATCCCCTGTGGAGCGAGACGCTGGGCAGCGCAGGATATGATACTTTTGTTACCGGCAAATGGCATATCAATAAAGAGGCCCTGACTAAGGGATTTCAGACCATCGGGCCGATGATGGACGGCGGGATGCTGATTTCCACCGATTCCAAGGGACAGGCTTATCACCGCCCCGCGCCGGGCAACCGCTGGACGCCGTACGACCCCGAATGGCAGGGGCAATGGATGAATGTGGACGGCAAGATTGTTCACAGCAGTGTGCGCTGGGCGGACGCGGCGATTGATTATCTTGAGAACCATGCCTCGAAAAACGACAAGCCTTTCTTTATGCATGTCGCCTTTAATGCTCCGCATGATCCGCGTCAATCGCCGAAGGAATATGTGGACAAATATCCGCCCGATAAAATGCCGAACTGGAAAAATTTTGTACCGAAACATCCTTTCGATTTGTTTGATTTCAAGACCCGCGACGAACTTCTGGCGCCCTATCCGCGTACGCCGGAAGCGATACACGTCCATCTTCAGGAGTATTTCGGGATTATTACCCACCTGGACAGTCAGATTGGACGGATTATCGATGCGCTGAACAAATCCGGCAAAGCGGAGAATACGATTATTGTCTTCGCTTCCGACAACGGCCTTGCGATCGGCCAGCATGGACTGCTGGGCAAACAGAGCATGTATGAACATTCCATTCGTGTGCCGCTGATTCTGTCCGGCCCGGGTATTCCCAAAGGCCGACGGATTGATGCGATGGTTTATCTGCCGAGCCTGTTTGCGACGACGTGCGAATTGGCCGGAGTCGATATTCCTTCCAGCGTGGAGTTTCCCAGCTTTGTGCCGCTGATGACCGGCCAAAAGAAAAAACTGCATGAAACCATTTATGCGGCGCTTGAGGACAAACAGCGGATGATCAGGACTGAAACATGGAAACTGATTCGTTATCCGCAGGCGCGCAAAGTGCAGCTTTTCGATATGCGGAATGACCCCTGGGAAATCCGCAATCTTGCGGAAGACCCGAAGTATTCCGATATTTTAATTGAAATGAATGATGCGATGAAGAAGGCAATGAAAGAAATGAACGACCCGATGCCGTCTGACGCGGTGTTCTTTTCGGGGACTGTGAAAGCCGATTGAAAGAATCACGGCCGGGGGCGGGAAGAGCCGGCTGGTGATCAGTCCGAAGTGCCAGCGGCGGATTGAGGCGATGCGGTGTTATCATTATCCGCCGTGCGGGGGTGAGACGCCGGACAAGGATGGAGTGTATGACCACCCGATTGACGCGCTGCGGTATTTTTTTGTGAATTATGGGCGGCGTGAGGAAACAGTGGGACGGTATTAAATGACAAGAAAGTGAATAGTTGATAGAAAAAAGAACACAAGAACCCAGGAACTTAAGAACTCAAGAATGAAGGGAGAAGAGTGGCGGGTGGCGGCGGTTTTATGTCGCCCCCTGCGGGGGCGGGGAATACATTTATTGATTCTTTGACCACGGGCTGACGCCCGTGGCTACATTATGTCGCCCTGACGGGCTAAAAAGATGGGTGGAAACTACCTACCCTACGAGGCTTTTTTTTTCGTCCAAAACAAAACGAGACGGGGAGGCGTAGAAGCTATATAATTAGGATGAAAAGAGGTGGATATGCCGGCATTACTGACAATGTGGTTTATGAGCGCGGTTTTTATGTTGGCGGGCGATATCGCAACCGCGGCAAATACTCCAACGGCGGCCAGAGCGGAGATGAAACAGATGGAACCTGTCAAGAAAACGGCGTTTGCGACATTCGCGGGCGGATGCTTCTGGGGGACTCAGTATGCCTATGAGCATGTGCCGGGCGTGATAAAGACGGAAGTGGGGTTTATGGGGGGCAAGGTAAATGAGCCGTCGTATAAGCGCGTGTGCGAGGGCGATACGATGCACGCTGAGGTGGTACATATCGAGTTTGATCCGAATGCGGTTTCGTATCGCAAGCTGGTCGAATACTTTTTTAAGATTCACGACCCTACGACGCGCGACCGTCAGGGGCCGGACGTGGGAACACAGTACCGGTCGGCAATATTTTATGCCGACCCCAACCAGATGCAGATTGCCAAAGACGTGATTGCAGATTTAACCAAAAAGAAAGCCTTTAAACGGCCGATTGTGACGCAGGTTGTGCCGGCCAAGACATTCTGGAAGGCAGAGGAGTATCATCAGAAGTATTTTGACAAGAACCCCGAGCGGGCGGCGGTGTCGTGTCATCGGATTCCGAAGTTTGAGCCGTAGGGAATTGACGATTGGAACCACAGATTTCACAGATTACGCAAGATAATATTTTGCCACAGAGATTCACAGAGAAACACAAAGGGGGAGAATATTTGAGATTTGAGAAAGAGACACAGCCGGGGGCGGCAGCGCTACAAGCCATCGGTTCGCCTGCGGCAAACTATTTTCATGACACGACGGCGGTCCAGGTTTTGTATCCGCCGGAGAGATTGCGGCAGTTGAAGCCGTTTTGGGACAGGATTCGGCAGGCGAGATAGCCGCGCAGACCGACCTGGCAGAAGGCGAGGATTTCTTTGTGTTTTGGCAGTTCGCCGACGCGATTTCGCAATTCATCGATGGGGATGCTGATTGCGCCGGGAATGGTTCCAGCCTGGACCTCCCCTGCCGTGCGGACATCGAGGAGGAGTTGATTTTCTTTGAGATTGATTGTTTCGGCGGCGTGGCAGAGTTTGACGTCGCCGCGAAGGACGTTAGCGGCGACGAAGCCGGCGTAATTGACAGGGTCTTTGGCGGAGCCATACGGCGGCGCGTAGCACAATTCCAAATCTTCCAAATCATAGACGGTCATGCCGGCGCGAATGGCGACGGCTAAAACATCGATGCGTTTATCCACGCCCGCGGAGCCGACGGCCTGGGCACCGAGGATTTTGCCGGATTTAGGGTCGAATAATAATTTCAGGCTGATGGGTGATGCGCCGGGGTAATAGTATGCGTGGTCGGCGGGATGGACATAGATTTTTTCATAGGGGATATTTTGCCGGACGAGTGTTTTTTCGTTGAGGCCCGTCATGGCGATAGTCTGATTGAATACTTTGCAGACGGCGGTACCCTGTGTTTTTTTATATTGGAGTTTTTGGCCGAGGATGTGTGAGGCGGCGATGCGTCCCTGTCGGTTTGCGGGGCCGGCGAGGGGAATTTGTGTTTTGAATCCACCGATGAAATCTTCGACTTCGACGGTATCGCCGACAGCATAGACGGCCGGGTCGGAGGTCTGCATAAAGTTGTTAACGGCAATGGCACCGCGCGGGCCGACATTGAGGCCGGCATCTTTGGCGAGTTTTGAATCTGGGCGAACACCGACGGACAGAATTGCCAGCCCGCAGGCGATTTGGTCGCCGCTGCTGAGCTGGACGGACAACGCATTGCCGCCGCCGTGAATCGCCGTGACGCTGACACCGAGGCGCAGGTCAACGCCAGCCAGTTTTAATTCCTGATGGAGGGGAAACGCCATTTCGGGGTCAGCGGGCGACATCACCTGTTTTTCGAGTTCGACGAGGGTGACGGGGATGCCGCGATGGATGAGATTTTCGGCCATTTCGAGGCCGATGTAGCCGCCGCCAACAACAACGGCTCGCCGCGGCTTAATGGTTTGGATGAATTGGATGATGGCATCCATATCGGCCATATTGCGGAGTGTGAAGACGTTTGGGCCGTCGGCGCCGGGAAGCGGCGGGCGAATGGGTTCGGCGCCGGGACTGAGGATGAGGTAATCATACGTTTCCGTATATTCACGATTATCGGCGCGGTTTTTTATGACGACGTGTTTTTGGGCGAGGTCGATTTTGACGGCTTCGGTGTTGACGCGGACGTCGATGTTGAATCGTTTTTTCATCGCCTCGGGGGTCTGAACGAGGAGCTTTTGTCGTTCTTTGATGACGCCGCCGATATGGTACGGCAGGCCGCAGTTTGCGAAGGAGATATGGGGGCCGCGTTCGAGAAGAATGATTTCGGCGGATTCGCTGAGTCGGCGTGCGCGTGCGGCTGCGGAGGCCCCGCCGGCGACACCGCCGATGATGACGATTTTGGGTTTATTGTTCATTTATTATCCTTTATTTGATGGTTATCTATATATGCCGTGTCGCCCCTTCGGGGCTTGAGAAACAAGACAATTCTTTTTTTCCAAGGGCTTACGCCCCCGGCTATTTTATATCGTCCCTCCGGGACTGAGGAATCGGTGGGCTAAGGCCCATCCTGTCAGCACTGGATTCCCGCCTTCTCGGGAATGACAGAGACACAGCCGAGGGCGGCTGTGCTGCATTTTAAAATTCCACGAACTTTATACACGATCTTTAGGCATTAATGAAATTTCCAGAACGTCGATAGTGTCGGTTCTGACGGCGGCGCGGGCGGCGCGTCTTACGGGAGCAAGCCAGAGGATGCCGGTTTTATCTTCTATTACGAAACAGGATTCTCTTTGTTTGGGGTCGATCTGCGAATCGGTCAAAAAACGGGATATTTTTTTGGGCGTTTTTCGGCCGAAGGGGATGAAGGAATCGTCTTTGTGTCGGCAGCGAACAATAATGGGAGCCTGAATTTGTGCGAGGTCAAACCACTGGAAGAAAATTGGAGATTGGAGATTGGAAATTGGAAATTGGGAAATCGGCGCGCTTGCCGCTGCTGCGGGAGATAGAGAGTCACAGCCGAGGGCGGCTGTGCTACATTCGGTTTTCCACAATTTTTGAAAGGCATTGAGATCGTTTTGTGTGATTTGGATAAGGCGGGTTTGGATGCGCCAATTGGCGAATTGCGTTGTGCCTTCGGCGGGGAGTTGAATTGACGATTGAGAATCTGCGTGTGCAGCAAAGCTGCACACCCTACTGCCATTTGACACCGCTTCAAAAGCGAGGGTGTTGTTTTTTTTGCGGATGACGCAGCCGCCGGGGAGTTCGAGGACGGCTCGGTTTTTGTCGAGGAGGCGGAAAAATCGCTGATAATGTGACAAGGAGATATCGCGGAGACCGCAGTGAAGATGATTTAATACAGCGCGGAGGATTTCGCCGGCGACGAATGGGCCGGATTGTTTAATGGCAGCAGCGGAGAGAAAAATTGACGATTGATGATTGATGCTTGATGGTTGAAAAATTTTGACGGCGGCGGATTCGACGTATCGCTGGAATGATAAGGCGGATTGGGCGAGGGCGGCGAGTTTTTCGGTCAAATCATTTTCGCCGCCCTGCTGCATCAGAGGGAGGAGGCGATGGCGAATCCAGTTGCGGCGGAAATGGGTTTGGAGATTGCTGGCGTCTTGGCGCCAGGAGAGGTTGTTTTGTCGGCAGTAGGATTCGATATCCGTGCGGCGGAGATGTAGCATTGGACGAATCCATTGGAGGCCGTCGCGTTCGATTACGGGGCGGATAGCGGCAAGGCCGGCAAAAGCTGTGCCGCGCAGCAGGCGGAAAAGGATGGTCTCGGCCTGGTCGTCTTTGTGGTGGGCAGTGGCGATGACTTGACATCCGGTGCGGCGGGCGATGTGAACGAGGGCGTCGATGCGTAATTGCCGGGCGGCGGTTTCGATGGAGAGTTTTTTTTGTGCCGCATACGCTTTGACGTCGATGCGTTCGGCGAAAAAAGGGATGTTCAATTTTTTGCAGAGTTCGGCGGTAAAGGTTTCGTCTTTATCGGATTCTTTATCGCGGAGCTGGTGGTTGATGTGGGCGCAGAGAATTTTCGCTTTTCGCTTTTCGCTTTTTGATTGGGAAATCGGCTCGCTTGCGCTTGCCGCTGCTGTGGGCGTGTCGTCCCCATTTAAGTCCCGGTGGAGGATGTGGAGCATGGCGACGGAATCGGCGCCGCCGGAGACGGCGACGAGGATTTTGGCGCCCGGCGGAAAAGAGACCGTCTTTAGACAATTTTGAACTGTTGAAATTGTCGAATCCATACCTTCGCTTGTTTATACCGCCTCCTGCGGAGGCTCGAATAATGTTTATTGATTCTTTAACCACGGGCTAACGCCCGTGGCTACATTATACCGCCCTGACGGGCTGAAAAATAGAAAATTGGCATGCCAAGCGCCCACGCTACAAGATTATGTGATTATCGTAACCTCCATTCGGCGGTTTCGGACGCTCGGCTCCTGTTTCTATTACACCCTCCATTGGGCGGCGTTATTTTTGTATTTGCTGACGGCAGAGGTTTGCGATGTTGATGTAGTCTGCGGCGGAGAGTTCTTCGGGCCTGTGGTGCGGCTCGACGAAGGCCTCGGTAAAAATTTCCGCCCAGCCGTGGACATGGGCCAGTTGGCCGTCGGCGAATTTGACGCAGGCCTTGAGCATTTTGCGGCGATGGCACATAAACAACGTAATCACTTCGCGGAAGATTTCCATATCGTGAATCTGCGCGACTTTCTGCGGGTCACGTGTGAAGCCGACCATGGCCGAATCCACCTGCGGTCGCGGCCAGAAGACGGACGGCGGGAGTTTGCGGAAAACATGCGCCGCGCCGGTAGCGGCCATCAGGATGCTGAGTGTGCCGTAATCGTCGCTATTGGGTACCGCGGCCATACGCAAGGCGACTTCTTTCTGGACGGTGACACACATGGCGTCGGCAGTGACGGGGCCGGTGATTAAATTGGCCATAACCGACGAGCCGACGTTATAGGGCAGATTGGCCACCAGCAGCAGCCGTCCGCCTAATTCCTCGCGTGCCTTGCGTAGGGCATCCAGTATTTCGGCGTGGATGGCGTTTTTGTTTTCAAGGACATCCATGTGAAACAGCGTGACGTTGGGAAATTTTTTGAGTTGTGTGCCGGCGGCTTTTGCCAAAGCTCTGTCGTATTCGACGGTGATGACCCGTCCGGCCCGCTGGGTCAATTCCTCGGTCATTGAGCCGGTGCCTGTGCCGACTTCAAAAACGACGTCCTGATGGCGGATATGCGCTTCATTGACCAGCAATTGCAGGAGGTTGAGGTCGATGAGGAAGTTCTGTCCCAGCCTGCGGTTGGGAGCGGCGCCGACACCGGCGAGAAACCTTTCAATGTCCTGTTTGGTCTGCACTGTTTTGACCTTTCAACAGGTTTTGTTTTTTTGTCCGTATCATCTGGATGGCGACGCGGATGGCTTCTTTCATACTGTTTTCGTTGGCCATGCCTTTGCCGGCGATGTCGAAAGCGGTGCCGTGCGCGGGCGAGGTGCGGATGATGGGGATTCCGATAGTGACGTTGACGGCTTTGTCGAAGGCCAGGAGTTTAACGGGAATGAGGCCCTGGTCGTGATACATTGCGACGACGCCATCCCATGGACTTTGTGCCTGCGCAGCTTTTAGAAATAATGTATCGGCGGGAAACGGGCCGCAGCAGTCGATGCCCGCTTCCTGCGCCAGCAAAATGGCGGGGCTGATGATGCGCAGTTCTTCGTCTCCGAATT
Source organism: Planctomycetota bacterium (assembly GCA_016873215.1). Classification (GTDB taxonomy): domain Bacteria; phylum Planctomycetota; class Phycisphaerae; order Sedimentisphaerales; family Anaerohalosphaeraceae; genus Anaeroglomus. Next base: position 56,897 of record VGXU01000002.1, on the reverse strand, counting down.
GGCCAGACTCTCCGGCGTGGGGGTTGAGACCGCAGACGGCGATTTTGGGGTGCGCGACGCCGAAGTATGTTTTCAGCGCATCGTTAAGCAAATCAATCGGCTCAAAGACACGTCCGATGGTGAATTTGTGACGCACTTCAAACAGGGCTTCGTGAATGGTGGCCAGGGCCATTTTGAGCGGGCCGGCGACGAACATCATCACTTTGCGCGGGCAGCGGCAGCGGTCGGCGATGAGTTCGGTGTGGCCGGGCCATGCGGCGCCGACCAGATGCCAGCTTTCTTTGCTGATGGGGGCGGTGACGACGGCATCGAGGATGCCGGCTCTGGCGGCGTCGATGGCGTCGATGCAGAATTGCAGCGAGGCCTGTCCGCCGGTCAGGCACGGCTGATGCAGCCCGGCGGGAACGGCGTATTCGTCATAGTCGGCGACCACAACCTGTCGCGGCAGGTCGCGTCCGATTTTTTCGTGGGGCCAGCGCAGCCAGTACGGTTCCATTTCGGCCAGGTCGGCGGCGTATTCAAGCTGTTCGTCGAGACCGAAGATAATATACTTTGCCTGGCGGCGCAGCAGCGGGTCGGCGAGGGCCTTGACGACGACTTCGGGGCCGATGCCGCCGGGGTCTCCCATGGTGATGCCGATGACCGGCTCAAATGTGTTGTTGGTGTCAGTCATTATAGTTCGTAGTTGCGGAAAAATCATTTTCGCAAGGAAAAGGGTAAAAGGAAAAGGGTAAAAATACAAGGAAAAAGGCAAAAGGGATACTTTATTGAAAGGCTTAAAATTGTGTCGCCCCTTCGGGTCTAAAAGAAGAAAAGCGTTCATCCTTTCCGGAGGTTGCCACCCCCGGCTATTATATTTGACCCCTTCGGGGTCCGAGAAGACGATTTCCACGATTCCCCGCCAATCGCTGGAAAGTGAGACAGCTATCCCTAAGGGCGGATTCCAGCCCCGTGCTTTCGTCGGGGCAGGCCCTTCGCCGGAATGACATTGAATGGCTATTCCCGGTAATCTAAGAGTCCCCCTGCGGACTTAAGGGGCAAGGGGACTGCAAATCAGAAGCCAGCGGTCGTATTGCAGTTCGACGCGGCGGATGGACCAGTTCGGTTTTGACAGCGCTTTCTCGAGTGCGGGCAGATGTTTTTGGCCCTGAATGATGAAGAGATGGGGGAATTTATCCACCAGCATATCTTCAGATTCGGCTTCCACGGATTCCATCGACGTATAGGTCGGATAGGGTTTTGTACGACGGGTGACGTTTTCCACTTCCATCGCGCCGTAGAACGAAAGTCCATCCACCCGTTCGTCCACGGCGGCAATTTCGTAGTCTCCTTTCGGCAGATACGGCGTCAGTTCTTTCCATAAGGCACGACAGTCATTTGCCGAGGGAACCGCCGCGAAAATCAGGCGGGAGACCAAAAGCAATCCCGTCCACAGCAGGAGGAAAGAAATGCGTTTCATCGCGACACGGGAGAATAATTGTTCCGTACTGCCGGAGGGTATGGTTTCGGGCAGTAATTTCGCCGTGGCCAGGGCAAGGGCGGGAAAAATCGGCATCGCATACAGGCCGAGTTTGGAACTGGCCAGGCATAATACCGCCATCGGAATGATTATCCAGCAGGCCAGCAAGAGGCGAGCAGGGTCTTTCGGTAATTCTTTCCATGCGGTCGTGGAGAAATATCCGCGGAGTCCTCTTTGGGAGTCATACCACAAGACGCTCCAGGGTAATGTTCCCAGCAATAGAATGGGCAGATAAATAATTCCTCCGCCCAAGCCGGGGTTTCGCTGGTATTTGTCGGAGACGAGCCTGCCCCAAATCATACTATCAAAGAAATAGGCTGCGGCGCCGGGCAATTTCAATGAGATATAGGTGTACCAGCCTAAGCCGGTTATCAAAAACAGGATAAAGCCAGCGACGGCCCAGGGCGTCCAGAAGTATCGAAATAATTTGCCGCTTATCAGAAGAAAAATAAACATCGCACCGCAGGGGATAATGGCGGCCGGACCTTTGGTGAGAAAACCGAGGCCGACGGCCAGACATAAAATCATTTTCCAGAGGTTTGGATATTTTGCATCGGGGCGGAGGCTGCGCCAGAAAGCCAGCATGGCCAGCGTGGTGAACAAAGTCAGCGGCGTATCGGGGGTGACGAAATCAGCGGCGAAGAATGGAATAATCATCGTGGCGTAAATGATTGCCGCCCAGAAACCTTCAGAAAATCGACTGGAAAGCGACCGGCCGAGTTCAAAAACCGTCAGGACGGTCAGGGCAAAACACAGGCCTGAAAAAATGCGGACGGCAAATTCACTTTGGCCGAAGAGTTTGATACCGCCGACGATTCCCCAATAAAGCATGGCCGGTTTATCCAGGAACACTTCTTCGTTCAGTTTTGGGATAAGACATTGATTCTCGTGATTCATTTGTACGGCGACACCGACATAGTAACTTTCGTCGGGCTGCCAGATGCCGCGGACGCCCTGGAGGCTGAAAGCCAGAATAAAACTTAACACGATAAGAAAAAGAAACGCAATTCGCCGCATTGGATGATAATCCCGAAGAGAATATCAGGTCTCCTCTAAAATTTCGATTTCATTTTTTAAAAACTTGCTTTTTATCCCGTCATTTGCGCTCCGTGCTACTGTTTCTTTTTCTGTCCTGTCGCTGACGCTCCGGGGTTGTTATTTGACGATTTTTAGCACTTATAAATTTAGAAGCCCATGTCTCTCAGTTTTTCTTCAGTCAGACTTGTTTTATCCGGCTGGATTTTAGAGTGTTGTTTTTGCACGGCTTTGAGGAGGATGTCGGTTTCAATATTGACGGCGTCGCCGATTCTGGATTGTTTCCATGTGGTGCGGGACAATGTTTCGGGAATCAGGGCAACGGTGAAGGCGTTGCCGGTGATAGAGGCGACGGTCAGGCTGATGCCGTCGAGCGCGACGGAGCCTTTGACGACAATTTCATCGAGTACCTGTGCCGGCAGTTCGATCGCAAAGACGGCGAAGTCGCCCTGCTTGCGGATGGCGGTGATTTTGCCGACGCCGTCGATATGGCCCTGTACGACGTGTCCGCCGAAGCGTGCGTTGGCAGACATGGCCCGTTCGATATTAACCACCTGGCCTGGACGGCAGTTTTTGAGGGTGGTTTTCGAGAGGCTTTCGGCGCTAACGTCAAACCGTGCGGATGAGCCGGCCAATTCGACGACCGTCAGGCATACGCCATTGACGGCAATACTGTCGCCGGCTTTGACGCCTTCGGCGGCCGGGCCGAGCTGTACGGTCAGCGTCATCCCGCCGGGTTTTGGGGATGCGGATACGATTTTGCCGACTGTTTCGATAATCCCTGTAAACATACATATTTTCAAGGAAAAGAGTAAAAGTAAAACGGGAAAAGTGCAAGGTAAAAATAAAATTGACGACGAGCGGGTTTCGATGGAGGAAATGCGTATTTGTACCCAGTATTAAGAGCATCTAACAAAATGCCTTTGCATTCAATCGGCTTATTTTGCGTCCGGCGGCGTTGGCCGGGCCAAAATCGTCCTCGACGTAGTATTCCGCTACGCCTGCGGCAATTTTGCCCCGTCTGCCTTGCCGGCCACAAAATCGCTCGCTTTCGGTGCGACAATTCATTTTGTTAGAGGCTCTAAATCACTCATCCACTTCCCGCTTGTCGGTGATTGCCGCTCGTCAGCCATGATTGAAATGACACCCAAAAGACTACTACCAACAGTTTAATTTTTAGCGAGGACAATTGTATGCAGATATAATAGAGCGATTTAGAAATGATTTTATTTTTAATAAAACTATCAAAAAATTTGGGGATTAAAAATCCAAAAAGCCGAATAGACAGGTTGCCGCGAAAAAAAGAGCAACGAAACGATGTTTAATCCCGGGAAAGTCTTATGGCGCCTTCGCAAAAAGTCTATTCCGCCGAACACAAGGATTGCATACCCAATCCTGATAAAGAACCTGTATATATTCTTTTAGCCCGCCTCTTGATTTTGACTCTTTTATCGGTCTCACTGGTATTTTTGACAGGCTGTACAGAGATGATCGTCCTGACTGGAGAGAAAGCTTATAATCATCTGCGCGGAGACTTTTTGGATATTGTCCCCAATAAACTGGATGATGTATATACAGCCTCTCTGCAGGCAACCCGCCAGATGGACCATTATCAGGTTGTAGAACATCAACTAACCGCCATAAGCGGCACCATCGCAGCCTTTGACGACGAGGCCCGCAAAATAACCATTACGCTCACAAAAACCGAAAATGACCAGACCCAGATACAAATCCGAATAGGAGTTATTGGAGACAAACTTAAATCATCTCACATCTATGATTGCATTCAACAGCATTTACGATATCCCCAAATGGCGATGACTCCCTATTCAAGAACTCGCAAAATGGGATTGTCTCCCTTTTAGAATGACACCAAAATAATTTAACCCTGATAAAGACGATTGTTTTTCAGAAGAAAACTGGGATTCATCGTTTGTGTCAGTGGCGAAAAAGCAGACGATTAAATTAAAATATCCGCAACCGCCATTGGATGAACTCACAGCAGTGAATGTTCAGGATTTGCATATAATGGCTTGGCCGTACATTTCATAAACCAGCAACATCAGACCGGTTTCGATAATCCCTGTGAACATAAGGAAAAAGGTAAAAGGAAAAGGATAAAAAGTAAAGGGAAAAGAGAGAAGGCAGGCGGGTAATCGAGGGGGGCGGGCGGCAAAAGTAAAGTTTTGCTTTTCAAGGAGGCGGTAAATGTGGTATGATATTTTGCACAGAAAATAAATTTGAGAGGCCTTATTATGGTTATAAAAAGTCGTATTTGCGTAGTAAGCGGGATTTTGGTTCTTGGTATTCTGGCGGCGTCTTGTTTTGGGGCGGCGGAGCCGAGAAATCCGAAGAGTCCAAGAACTTCGCAGTCGCCACAGACGCCGGATACAAAGGTCGCCGAGACGGCGACGCGTATTCAGCAATCGCTGGATGTGATTTTGCCAGAGGTCAACAAAAACACAAAACCAACGGCCGGGATGATTGCCGGCGGGCAAAAAACGCTGGAGGAGTCGAAGCGGTATTTTTCCCAAATGGATGACAAACAAAAATCCCAGTACTGCCTGCTGCAGAGCTGGGCGGCGTATTACGCCGATGAGATTGAAGTCGCCTATTTGAATGCCGCCAAGGCGTGCAAACTGGATGCGACAAATGGAGACGCATGGGCCAGTCAGGTAGCGATGTCGCTGCTGAGCGGCAAGAAGCCGATGATGCCGCCGAAACCGAAGCCTGTACGTATGCAGCGTAATCGGGCTAATGGCGGGATGGAATCGTCGGATATGATGCACGGCGGGGGTATGGAAGGCACGTCACAGATTCAAAAAGGCAAACTGGATTTTGATTTAAATTTATTTTTGGCGGAGGCTGTCGGCAAAAAATTCGGGCCGCTTCAAGTGCATTGTCTGAATGGAACGACGCTGGATTATCAGCCGGGCGACGCGGGTTTATGTGTGCTGTTCTGGCGGAAGTTCGAGGCGAAGGCGGCAAAGGCGGACCCGAACGGCAGACCAGTCCCGCAGGCAGCGGCGCCAATGGAGTCGATGTTTGCAGGCGAGATGATGGGGGCGATAAATCAACCTTTAGAAGGGACGGCTGAAGGGGCTTTCGGCAAATTGTTTCGAGCGGGGCTTGGCGTCGGCGGGCGTGTTAAATTTCTGGCTGTCAACTTAGATTCGGCAGCCCATAAAAAGGATGTGATCGAAGAGATGTTCAAACAGCCGCAGGTCTGGGCACAGGTTCTTGTCGCAGACCAGGAGGTCAAGTCGTTTTCTGAATTTGGCACCGTGTCTCCGGAGAAACCTGTTTTAGTGATGGCCGACACGACGGGCACGATTCGTTATGCAGGCCCGGCGACGGGCTTTATCGGGCCGATGCTTCTGGAGGGGATTTTATCGGGTACTGCCGGGAGTACCGGCGTGACCGAGGGAAAAACAGGGACAGCGCCTGTTGTCGCACCCGTGACACCGGCGGACAGTAATTCTTTGGCTGCTGCGGACAGCAACTCACGGCCTGCCGACAGCAATTCCCCGCCTCGGGCGACGCAGAAGCAGACGCCGGCAGTGCGGGCGCCGGTTCGGCAGACAGGTCAGCCGCAAAGCCAATATAAGACGTTATCCGAAGAAGACGCGATCCAGGCCGAGCGGCTGGTGACTTATGCCGAAGACCTTTTTATGAAGACTGGGGCGAAACACGTGACAACATATAAACGTGGCATTGAACTGTGCCGGCAGGTGAGGAAAGATTATCCCGACAGCGAATACGCGGACAGGGCCCGACTGCTTTTGCGGAAGGTGCCCGAGAACGAGCGCAGCAAGTACGGGATCACGGACCAGGAACTTGGGCTGTAGAAATTGAAAATCTAAAACTCAAAAATAAACCTCCTCGCTGAACAAAATCCTCCCTTACGACAGGAGCGACATGAAAGCCAAACAACCGATTTCTGAATTGCCTTCGCTGTTTATCACCGCGGGTTGTCCCCCGGGTGGGACAACGGGCTGGCGATGAAAACGCAGTATGACAAACCCGATGACCCTCCGAGCCGTGACGCGACGGTGATGATTACGGTTGCAAATCCGTTCGCCGAGCCGCGGATTCACAAGAATTTTCCGGGCGGGCCGGAAGAGCTGGAAGCCTATCGGCAGGAAGTCATCGGCGGGATTCACGACCACTGGATTGACCCGGCGGCGGGTAAATGGACTTATACGTATCACGAGCGGCTGTTCGCTTATACGCCGGTGGAAAATCTGCGCGACGCCAAAACGCCCAAGCCGTTTGGCCGGGTTAACCAGATTCAATATATCATCGACGCGCTGGCCGAATGCGCTCATACACGGCGGGCGCAGGCGATTACGTGGATGCCGACGGCGGACCCGCAGACGGATGACCCGCCGTGCCTGCAGCGGATATGGTGCCGGCTGACGGAGCAGCCGAATGGGAGTTTTGTGCTGAATATGAATACGCATTGGCGCAGCCGGGATTTGTATAAGGCGTGGTTTATGAATGTTTATGCGCTGACGGATTTGCAGCGGACGATGGCCGCTAAAATCGCCGCAAAAATCGGCAGGCCCGTTGCTGTCGGGCGTTATGTCGATATCAGCGATTCGCTGCATATTTACGGGTCTTACTTTCGCGACGCAACGGTGGAGGTTGAGAAGATGCGAACGACGCCGTTTGCCGAGCGGGCGTGGGAAAGCAATCATCCGGCGTTTGAGATGATGACCGCCGAGGCCCGGGAAAAACTGGCGCAGGACCCGGACTGGTATGCAAAAGGAAAGTAAAAAGGGAAAAGGAAAAAGTTAAAAATGAAGAATTCGGCTCGGCTATGGTTTTATTTTACGGTTTTGGTTTTTTCATTTGCGGTCGCGGTGTCGGAACAGACGTTTGTGTATCCGCCGGCACAGGGAGACGCAAAGGAGATTTCTTTTTATAAGGCCGCGCCGGCCAACTGGACCGCGGGGCGAGTTTCGGGACAGGATGTTCGGAACGTGATTTTCTGTATCGGCGATGGTATGGGGACCAATGAAATCGCGCTGGCCCGGCAAAAGGTCGTCGGACAGGGCGGGAAACTCTGGATGGAGAGACTGCCGATTGCGGGATTAGTGCGGACATTCGCAGCCAACCACGCGGTGACGGATTCGGCGGCGGCGGTGACGGCGATGGCCTGCGGCGTCAAAACCAAAAACGGCACCATCGGCATCGGTACGGATAACAAAACTTACGCGTCGATTCTGGAAGTCCTGTCGAAAAAAGGCTGGCGAACGGGCCTGGCGGCGACCTCTTCCATTACGCACGCCACGCCGGCGGGATTCGCATCGCATGTTTCGTCGCGCGGCAGCGAAGAAGAGATTGCCGAGCAGATGTTTAATAACCGGGTGGATGTTTTATTCGGCGGCGGACGAAAATTCTGGCTGTCGGCGGGCAGCCATGGGAGCAACCTGTTAATAGCGGCGCAGCGGGCGGGGTATTATATTGTGCAGAGTCGGGAAGAGATGATGAAGCTGACATCCGGGCCGGTGCTGGGATTGTTTGCTGACAACGGGATGACGACATTTGCGCCGGAGCCATCACTGGCGGAGATGACGCAAAAGGCCATCGCCTTGCTAAGCGCTAAAAATAAGGACTGGTTTGTGCCGGAGCCGAAATTTTTTCTGATGGTGGAAGGCAGCCAGATTGACTGGGCGGGGCATGCCAACGACACCGATAACAGTATTCGCCAGACGCTGTTGTTTGATATGGCCGTCAGGGAGGCGATAGAGTTTGCCCGGATGGATCGGAGTACGCTGGTGATTGTGACGGCCGACCATGAGACGGGCGGACTGCTTTTGCCGGAAGATAAAAACAACGCTTCTAAAGTCGCCGCGGACTGGAATTTCAAAAGCCATACGGGCGCGGATGTGGCGCTGTTCGCATACGGGCCGGGGGCGGAGGAATTTGCCGGCGTAATGGACAATACGGACATCCCCAAAAAAATCGCAAAACTGACGGGCGTGTCACCGTTTCCGCAGGAGCAACCAAAAATGAAACCACAGATTTCACAGAGTGCACCGATTAAATAAGGAAGACTTAATGATTCGCAAGGCATTTTTGATGCAGGTTAATCCGGATCAGCATGCCGAGTATGAGAAGCGGCACAGGCCTATCTGGACTGAATTACAGAAAGTTCTTAAAGATCACGGGGTACATCATTATTCGATATTTCTGGATCAAGAGACCAGCCAATTATTCGGGTATGTGGAGATTGAAAACGAAGTCCGGTGGAATGCAATCGCCAGTACGCCGATATGTAAAAAGTGGTGGGCGTATATGAAAGATATTATGCCCTCCAACCCCGACAACAGCCCGAAGTCCAGAGAATTAAAAGAAGTATTTTGTATTGAATAATCAGTCCGGCCGTGTTAAGGTCGGTTCTTCAATTGAAAAAATTTAGCGGAGGTCCTGTTATGAATCGACGCGGTTTTATGGCAAGCAGCCTGGCTTTTGGAGCGGTGCTTTCAGCGAATCTTCCCTCTTTTGCCGCCGAGGCCGAACCGGGCGCAAGAAATCCTTTTAAACTCAGGTATGCCCCGAGCTTAGACCAGTTTAAGCATCACGCCGGAGAGGATCCCATCGATGTGATAAAATTTATACACGACCAGGGATTTGGCGCGATTTTTGACAATGGCCTGATGGGTAAACCGAAGAATGTACAGGAAAAGATCGCCAAGGCCCTGCAGGAGCGCTCTATGGAGCTTGGCCCGTTCGTACTGTATGCCGATTTCAGCAAGGAAAGTCTGGTTTTGTCTGACCCGGCTATTCGCGAGGAACTGAAGGGCCGCGTCAAAGAGGGCATCGAAACCGCCAAACGCACGCAAGCCAAATGGGCGCTTTTAGTTCCCGGCCGTTACAATCAGCGGATGGAGTGGGATTACCAGGCCGCTAACGTGATTGAAAACCTCAAATACATCGCCGAGCTGTGCGAGTCCTCCGGATTGATTATTGTTCTGGAACCGCTGAATAAACACAATCACCCCGGCCTGTTTTTGACGACCATCGCGCAATCGTATCAAATCTGCCGGGCCGTGAATCACCCCTGCTGTAAAATTGTCAGCGACCTTTACCATCAGCAGATTACCGAGGGCAATCTGATTCCCAATATTGACCTTGCCTGGTCAGAAATCGCCAGTTTTCACGTCGGCGACAACCCCGGGCGCAATGAACCCGGAACCGGCGAGATTAATTATCGCAATATCTTCAAACATCTGTACGAAAAAAGCTACAAAGGTGTGCTGTGTATGGAACATGGCACAAGCATTCGCGGCAAAGAAGGCGAGATCGCTTTGCTGAAAGCCTATCGTGAATGTGACGCTTTTTAATGCGGCAAAAAAAGCCTCACGGATGTTAATGCTCCGTGAGATGTAAAAAATGAATATTTGAAACCATAACAAGTTCCATTTTCAAGAAAGGGATTGTCGATGCTCAATAAAACTACCGTTCCAGTCTCACGAAGAAGCTTTGTGAAAGGAGCTGCCGCGTTATCGATATCGTCTCTGCTGGCCAAATCCAGCAGTGTGTTTGCCGCCGGTTCAGAAACCATTCGGCTCGGATTGGTCGGCTGCGGCGGACGCGGCACCGGCGCATTGGAGAACTGTCTCGAGGCGGCCAAATCTCTCAAGCTGAATACGGAAATCGTTGCCCTGGCGGATTACTTTATGGACCATGCGGTCGGCGTGGCCAAAAAACATAATGTTCCGGAAGATCGCTGCTTTGGCGGCGCCAGTGCTTACAAAAAAGTAATGGCCTCCGATGCGGATGTTGTGCTGATAGCCACTTCCCCGAATTTTCGGCCTGTTCACTTCGAAGCGGCGGTGAAGGCCGGCAAACATGTGTTTATGGAAAAGCCCGTCGCCGTTGACCCGCCCGGAGCGAGGAAGATTATGGCCGTTGGAAAGCTGGCCGCCGAAAAAAAGCTGGCGGTCGTCGCCGGCACCCAGCGGCGTCATCAGGCCGTTTATCTCCAGACGCAGCACGCCATCGCCAACAATGCCATCGGTAAATTGATGGGTGGACAAATCTGGTGGTGCGGCGGAAAACTCTGGTATAAGACCCGAAACGCAGGCGAATCCGACGCCGATTATATGATTCGCAACTGGGTCAGTTTTACCGAGACGTCCGGCGATCATATCGTCGAACAGCACGTTCACAATATCGACGTCGCCAACTGGTTTATCGGCAGGCTTCCAAAATCGGCTCTTGGTTTTGGCGGTCGCGCACGCCGCAAGACCGGCACTCAGTTCGATTTCTTCAGCGTGGATTTTGATTACGGCGATGACCTGCATATCCACAGTATGTGCCGCCAGGTCAACGGCTGCTACAACCGCAACTCGGAATATTTCACCGGCACGGAAGGCAGCACCTGGGGAACCGGCCCGGGCAAGGATGGCTATAAAAATAAAATTCGTCTTCCTGAATTTGCAGAACACAGCGGCGGCGAGTATGTCCAGGAACACGTTGACCTGCTCAAAGGGATCATTGTGGGCAAGCCTCTCAATGAAGCACAGAACGTTGCCGACTCCACGCTGGCCGGCATCATGGGGCGAATCAGCGCTTACTCGGGACAGTTCGTGCGATGGAGTGAGCTGGTCGATGAAAGTATCGGCTCGCCGTGGTATAATCTGGCCCTGAGTCCCACCGCGGAGGATTTCGAGAACGGAACCGTCAAGGCTCCCGCCGACGATGTGATTGCCATTCCCGGAAAAGAAGAAAAAGACAAGGCGCCCGCCGGCAAATCGGCGGCCAAGGCCGACAAAAAATGAGTATCTAATACTCTGAGAATTACACTTGTACTAACAGTATCAACGCTGCGTTTCGATCATTCGGACGCGGCGTTTTTTTTACACAAAGAAACAACAGATTTCACCATTATTCCGGGGGTTTACACCCCCGGCTATTTTATGTCATCCCTTCGGGATTCAACGCCGGATATTTTATGGCGACCCCTTCGGGGCCTGAGTAGAATCGGACGATTGTGATTCTGATTTTTGATTATTCATCGAATCTTCAAGAAGTACTACTGGGCCGTATCCTTTTGCCAGCAAAGCCAGTTTTCGACTTTGGCGGTCAAAGAGACAGATTTGTCCGCCGACCTCAAAAACGACTTCGTCATTGGGTAGAATTGTTGCCTGTCGCGCATACCAAGCCAGAAATGGCGTTTCCATTGCCAGATGAATGCTTTCTTTTGTAGATTCGTTTTCCAAAGTCAGTCCTTCAATCGGCCAGAATCGGGTATAAGCCCGCCACTGCCGATTCTGGGGATGCCGCAAGTCCACTGTTTCGTATTGATAGGACTGCCACTGAGGTTCGGACTGGAAATACAGATGTGCCAGATTTTCCGGAATCAGGGATTCGAAAATAATAATTTTTTCTTTATCGCGGTCCCGTGATTCTGAATAACAAACTAAATCCAATGTATCATTTTGAGGATTCTCCACCAGAGACATCGCCGCCCATTCTGTTTTAAGATTGAGTGTTTCAATTTTGGTCAGCGAAGATCCGTCCAGGCAAATTTTATAAACGTCGCCATCGGAAGAATTGACAAAATAGACGACCGCGTTTTTATTTTGTGTGAAATTTGTCGTCGGAACCAATATTGTATCCCGCAAAAGGCTGATACCGCTGGCCGGATAATACCAGCATCCTGCCAGTAGTGCATAAGAGACGGTTTGCACAATCAGAGTGGCAAAAATGCTTTTTTTCCACGGACCGGTTTTATCTTTCATGGCCATCCAGATAAAAGGCCATTCGAGTAGCAAGGTTACCAGATAAGCGATGAACAAGGCCGTCCAAAGGTAAGATGTAACCTGATAAATTGTAATATCTTCAAAATTATGTTTGGCGAATCCGATTATAATCATTCCCGCCCATGAACTGACATAGTTGGCGGCAATCATCCAGAGAATCGATTTCCATTTTGATAATCTAAATATGAAACCCAGTAGCAATCCTTCCAGAATGCCGATAAAGAGATTCCCGATAATCAGGTGGATGAAGCCCGCCCACATAAGTGGTGTTCCTGCATTAGCTAAGATATTTTCCGTTATCATAAAAGCCTCCTTTTTATTTGCCTGTCGGTTCGTTCACGGCGAGCATTTCTTTGAATCGTTTTAGCGTTTTCCAGTATGTTTCTCCGGCGACCCAGAGGAGGTCGTTGTGTCCGGCGTCTTCGACCCAGTAATTCATTTTGGGTTCATTGGCGGCTTCATAAAGCACGGGGCCGTGCCAGAAACCGACAACTTCATCCTGGCGGCCCTGAATAATCAGGACGGGACATTTGATATTCTTAATCCGAGACAGGTTGTCATACGGGTCAAAGGGCAAAATCCTGTATTTGGTGACAACACGAAAGGCGGAGACAAACGGGCTTTCGAGAATCAGGCCGGCGGCGGACTTCTGCGTCGCCAGCCAGACCGACGGGCCGGAGCCGACCGACCGGCCAAGAATAATGATTCGCTGCGGCGGGACGTGCAATGTCTCCTTCAGATATCGATACGCGGCAGCGATATCCTGATAGGTATTTTTTTCGCCGGGGCGGCCATCGCTGAGGCCGTAGCCGCGATAGTCGTACGCAAAGACGCCGAAACCGTGCCGGTTGGCCAGTTCGAAAAAGTCTTCATTTTGGCCGATGTCTTCGGCGTTGCCGTGGCTGAAGAGCAGAACGAAGCTATCCGGCCCGGCCGGGCGATACATCGCGGCGATTTTTTCTTTCGGAGAAACGGGGGTGATGATTATGTTGTCGGATAATGTATAACTTGCGCGCGGCGGGTGAAATATCATCCGGTCGGCACAGGAGCAGACGAAAACAACTAAAACCACCGGCACGACTACAATCCAGAACAGGATTCGCTTCATAATCCATACGGTTTGTCTGCTGAGTTTCATTTTTCACCTCTTGTATGGTTTATACATAAGGGTATGCGTAAATGCCACAATTATTCTTTCCATGCGGCAGTGATGCGGACGGAGGAAAAGGTCAGGGGGTGGACGGTGATGTCGCGGAAGGATGCCTGAGCCAGGAGTTCGGGGAGGTTGATTTTTTCCCATTGCTCGATGGAATGGGCCAGGTAATACCAGGGGCCGGGGGTGCCGGCAATCCAGCGGGCCGCAAGCGGCATGATATGGCACAGGTAAAATTGATGGATACTTCGCAAGAGTTTGTTTTGGGGCAGAAAAAATTCGAGGATGCAGACTTTGCCGCCGGGCTTGAGCAGGCGATGTATTTCTTTGAGTGTTCCATCGATATCACTGATATTGCGCAGGCCGAAGGCGCAGGTGATCAAGTCAAATGATGCATCGGGCAGGCCCGTGTTTTGGGCGGGACAATGGAGCCAGTTGATGGGGACAGAAACAGGTAACTGTCCCCGGTTTTGGTTTTTTTTGTATTTGCATTTGGCGCAGTCGAGCATCGGCAGGCTGATATCGCAGGCGGTAATGGTTTTGACCTGGCCGGTGCGAGCCAGCGCAAAAGCCATATCTCCCGTGCCGCAGCACATATCGAGAGCGGCTTCTATCGGTTGATTACAGCAAAGGCTTGCTGTTTTTTTTCGCCAGTAGAAATCCAGCCCGAAGCTGAAGAGATGATTGCAGAAATCATAGCGTGGTGCGATGGAGGAAAACATTGGCTCGGTGTTCATTTTCCTGATGCTCCCGGCAGCAGGGAAATAATCAGCAGTATGCCGAAAGCCAGATGGAGCTTTGCCGTCCGGATGTCGATATCGGCAAGCTGTTGGGGCTTGTTCGGCGCACTGCCCAAGGCCCGTCGAACGCATTGATACGCCAATGGAACGGATAACACGGTGATTAGCGACCACGCCGGCAAAATGCGGGCCGCGACAAGAGCCGCGGTAATCAGATACGCGGAAATATCGAGGGCACAGTATTCAATTTTGGCCCATCGATGTCCCAGCAGTCCGGCGGTTGTGGTGATGCCCGCCTGGCTGTCGGGGAGCATATCGCGCAGATTGTTGCCGCTCAAAATCGCCGCCACCAGACAGCCAATCGGCAGCGAGACAAGCAGAACATTGTGATTGTACGTTCCCGTTAAAACGAAATAAGAACCGATGACCATCAGCGGCCCCATCAGCACAAAGACAAGGATGTCGCCCAGGCCGATGTATTTATAGCCGACGGGCGTCGCGGTATAGAAATATCCGCCCAGTATTCCGACCAGCCCGATAACCATAATCGGCCAGCCGCGAAGCGCGATGAAGGCAAGGCCGATCGCCGCGGCAAATGCGAACAAGACCAGTCCTCCAATTAAAAATTGACGCGGTGAAAGAAGGCCTTCAACGATGACCCGAGTGGAACCGTGGGTGATATTGCCCTTGAGGTAATCATAATATTCACTGACCAGATTGGTGGCCGCCTGAATGCTGACTGCCGCCAGCCAAATCAGGGGCAGCCATTGCCAGTCGGCCGGGGTCTTTTCATGAAAAGCCCAGGCGGCGCCGGCCAGCACGGGTATCGTCGCGGCGGTTAATGACGGCGGCCGGATGGCCTGAAACCAGAGTTTCGGCTGCTGAAAAATCGTGTTTTGCGATTGCGCTGCGGTCATTTTATCCCTTTCTGAACGTTCAAGATGGAATTGTAGTACGATGAGGATTTATCGCAAAGGAAAAACGCGGGCAGGTGCCGTCGGCCATCGCGGCACAGATCATTTTTACCGGCATCCGGGTATTTCTAAAGAATTAATATAAGTCATTGTGAAATATATAGTTAAAAAACATGCTGCGCGCCGGCACGCCGTTAAAACCCCCCTTTTTCCTTGATTTTTTTCGCTTTTTATAGTACAATTCATATACATTCGAAAATCTGGGGGATTTGGGAGGAAGGACGCTGTCTTTCTATTAGGAGTTGCCCGATGAGGGTGTTGGTTTTTTCTTTGGGGTTTCTGTCTTTTTCATTTTTTTTGTCTGCCGGTCTGGTTACGGTGGACCCGGACAATTTTGCCGCGGGTATTGATATTTCCACCGCCTTTCCTTATGTGACCCTGTCTTCCGGGGGCGGCGCGACCGGCCTGGATGGAAAAGTTTATGCTGCCGACAGTTCACAGGCCAGCACGGGCAGCAAGGTTTTTGCCAACCATCGTACGTCGCCGACGCTGTGGTTCAACCAGAATACTTCCGGCGGTTATTTTCTTCGCGCCGATTTTGCACTTCCCACTAATTATGTCTCGATTGACATCATCAGCGATGGCGGTTCTGATTATCCTTCCATTTCTGTATATGATACGACAGGACATCTTGAGAGTGTCTATTCCTTTACGCCTCTTAACGCCGGCGAGGTCTATCACGCTATCATTCAGCACACGACTGCGGATATCGCCTACATTAAGGCCGGCGGTCTGGCTGTTTTTGGCAGTGCCGTCCTTCTGGATAATCTGAAATTTCAGATTCCGGAACCGGCAACGTGTTTATTGCTTTATTTTGGATTCCTGCTGCTTAAGCCAAGCAAAAAGAAGAAAACGCATTCAGCCGGTTAAGCCGCCGCCATATTTTGACACACTTCGTATTGTCATCGTTAAACAAGTGCTTGTACAAATATCTCATCGGCTGTTACAATATAGGTATGTTGACGGCGTTGAAAATCATTACGGCAATTATTGTGTGTCTGGCGGTCGGAGGCATCAGCGGTTATCTGTCCGGCAGCGGCGGCACCAATGTCTGGTATCAATCTTTGAATAAGCCCGTTTTCACACCGCCGGGGTGGGTATTCGGCGCGGTCTGGCCTATTCTTTATATTCTGATGGGTACAGCCTGCGGGCTGGTGTGGAGCAAGGGGCTTTCGCACAGGGCGGTTGTTTTGGCAATTGTCGCTTTTGCAGTGCAGTTGGTTCTCAACGGCCTGTGGACACCGCTGTTTTTCGGCATGCACCGCATTGACGCGGCATTACTGGAAGTGATTCTGCTTTGGGTCGCCATCGCCGTCACGGAAAAGCTGTTCTGGAAAGTCCGGCCCGCGGCGGCAATCCTGCTATGGCCTTACTTAGCCTGGGTCGGGTTTGCGATTGCGCTGAACGCGATGTTCTGGAAATTAAATTAAGCCCCTTTGCCCCTCCTGCTCCCCTGCTATGGGGAATTTGCCGCTTGACATATTTGGGGAAGGTGGTATTGTTTTTTGCAGTCGGGGGCGGCATTTTATGCGGAATTTTTGTGGTAAAAGGCTCGAAATTGCCGATAAACGTGTCTTACAGTATAATAAGACTACATAAACCCGGCTGAAAAACGGATTTTATGGACAGGAAAGGAGTTATGGCCATGGCCAGGAATTTGACAATAGCGGCGATGCTGACGATTGCGGCGCTGGTTTTTACCGGATGTTCTAATCCGAAAATAGACGACGCACACCTCCTGCTGACACCGCAGGAGCAGCAGGTCGCGGAAAAAGGCGTTATGTTGACTCCGGATACCGGCGAAGTGGACGTGGTAGAGCGGTTGGCGCAGGCGCGGACCGGGTATCTGGCGGCGCTGGAAGAATTGATGGCTTATTACAAAAGCACCGGCAATGAGAACAAACGCCGCTGGGCCCAGAATGAGTTGACCACGTTCAAGCAGATGGCCCAGTACCGGTATTTGATGCCGGGCGAGTGGGTGACACAGAATATGAGCGCGACGGAAGACGTTGCGGGCGCCGAAGACCTGTATAAAAAGGCCAGAAGCCTGTATGCCGAGGCCGGCGGATATTTCATTATTACCGACAAAGCCAAACTTCGCCAGTCGCTGCAGTTGTTCAACCAGTTAATGACGGAATATCCCAACAGCACACGGATTGACGAGGCTGCGTATCGCGCCGGGCAGATTTACGAATACTTCAAAGATTACGAGCTGGCGGCGGTGATGTATCAGCGCTGTTTTCAGTGGAACGATAAAACCAATTTCCCTGCCCGGTTCCGTGCGGCACGTGTGCTGGACCAGAGATTGAAGATGCGCAAAGAAGCATTGGCAATTTACAAACTGGCCGTACAGAAAGAATCGCGTTATGAGGACAATACGGAATTCGCCCAGAAGCGGATTATGGAACTGTCCCGGCCGGATATGCAGTTGGAAAAAGAAGCCGAGAATGTGTTACAAAAGTGATTAGCTGCTTTGCAGGGTGAACACATAGACGAATCGGGCCTGAGGATTTTATCTTCAGGCCCTTTTCATTGTGTGCCCGGCAGGGCACACAACAGAAAAAGACCTATTGCAAAAGCGGCGGGTCTTTTTTTTTGCGCCGGCGATAAGCCCGCTAATCCAAGCCGCTGGGCCGACTGTTTTCTTCCTGAAAATTGCGAGGCATTTACGTGACCTCAAATAAAAGGGCCGCCAGAACGGATGCACTGTTGAATAAAACGTGAATAAATATCGGGCGCAGGATGGAACCGCTTTTTTCATACGCGTAGCCCAGACAACACGACAACGCGAAGATTCCGAAAAAATGTGTTCCGGGATGCATCGCGGCAAATGCCATCGAAGTCAGTGCAATAGAAGCCCAGGGGCGGGCGAGATACGCCGTAAGCGTAGATTGTAAAAGTCCCCGAAAAAGCAGTTCCTCAAACACCGGCACAATGAACAATGTTGCGATTATGAGAAAAATCTTTATTGCCGTCGCGGCATTTTGCAATTCGACAAGAGTTTGATGTTTTTGCAGTTCAAAGTCCGGCCCGACGAACAGCCGTCCTGCCTGGATTGTCAGCCATAGGAGCAATAGAATGGCCGGGTATGCCGCAACCAGATTGACCGCCGCCCAAAATATATCTTTGCCAATCGTTCGGAATCGCAGGCCGAATCCCTTAAGCCCGCGGACAAACGCGAACCGGGCGGTCAGCACAAAAAATGCCGACATTACAACTTCCAGCGCCGCCACGACCAGATTTTGAGCAAACTGCATTGTACTTTCCGGGCGGGATGCGAGCGTTTTCTTGAGAATTTCGCCGAGCAGCCACATCGCGGCCACCCAGACAAACAATTGAAGAAACGGGAAAAAAAGCGGCAGGCGATTTCGCCGGACAGGACAGCGATCCAGTGCGCTGAGCAGCGGCTCTCGAACCTGCCAGACAATCAGCAAACCGACGCCCACCACAAAAACCAGCATCGTCAACAAGTCCGTTATTTGAATCGTTTGTATGTACTGCGCCAAAATGTTCACAAAAATCTCTATTTCCCGCTGTTATAGGTCATTCAAATTCCTTGAATATGCCGATTTTTTATAGTAGATTGACGCTGGTTTTGCAAAGGAAAACAAAATTATGGATACTTTTGAAATTGACGGCCCCGTTCGGCTGTCCGGCACAATCGATGTGGCGGGGTCTAAAAACGCGACATTGCCGATTATGGCCGGGGCCCTTCTGGCCGGCGGCCAAACAATCATTGAAAACGCCCCGAACCTGGCCGATATCGCCGGTTTTGAAACAATCCTCCAAAGTCTCGGCGTGCCGACCCAACGCAGCGGCGGCAATTTGGCTATCGACGCGACGAAAATCGAAAATCCCGTCGGCGAATACGACCTTGTGCGAAAAATGCGGGCCAGTATCTGTATCTTAGGCCCCCTGCTGGCGCGCTGCGGTCAGGTCAAAGTCTCGATGCCCGGCGGCTGCGCCATCGGCGACCGACCTGTGGATATTCACCTGCGCGGCTTAAAAGAACTCGGCGCGCAGATTCACCTCGAAAACGGCTACATCGTCGCGACCGTCCCGCCCGGCGGCTTGCGCGGAAAACAAATCTTCCTCGGCGGACCTTTCGGCTCCACTGTACTTGGCACGGATAACGTGATGATGGCGGCCTGCTTAGCCAAAGGAACAACCGTCATCGAATCCGCCGCCTGCGAGCCGGAAGTCGCCGACTTAGCCAATTTTCTTAACGCGATGGGCGCAAAAATCAAAGGCATCGGCTCGCCCCGGCTGACCATCGAAGGCGTAAAAGAACTGAAACCCATTCGCTACAAAGTCATCGGCGACCGCATCGAGGCCGGTACGTTTATGGTCGCCGCCGCCATCACCGGAGGAAGTCTGTATGTTCGTCATTGCAGTTTGAATGATATGGTCGCCATAACAGATCGCCTGAATCATATCGGCGTCGATGTGGAAGAAACGCCTGACGGCTGCTTCGTCAACCGCAGCGGCCCCATTCGCCCCGCTGACATTACCACGCAGCCTTACCCGGGATTTCCGACCGACCTGCAGGCCCAGTTTATGACATTGCTGGCCTTAGCCAACGGCAACAGCGTCATCACGGAAAAAATCTATCCCGACCGCTTTATGCACGTCGCGGAATTAAATCGTATGGGCGCCGGTCTCCGCAAAGAAGGACCGAGCGTTTTCATTCCCGGCACGGATAAACTCGTCGCAGCGCCGGTGATGGCGTCGGATTTGCGGGCCTCGGCGGCGCTGGTTCTGGCGGGGATGGCCGCGCACGGCAAAACTATCATCAACCGCGTGTATCATATCGACCGCGGGTATGAAAAAATCGAGGAAAAGCTCAACGCCGTCGGCGCCAAAATTTATCGCAAGCAAATATAAAACAGAAGCGGCAATCGCAAGCGAGCCGATTTATCTGCTTAGAATCCCAGGGAAAATCCCGTCGTTTGCGCTCCGGGCTTCTGCTTCATGCGAAAACTTCAGGATAAAAACGGATTATGGCGTTTTTCGTTTCGGATGGTTGTGGCCGGGCCGTGGCCGGGATAAACTTTCGTGGTATCGGGCAGCGTCAGCAGTTTTGTTTTGATGCCCTGGATAAGCTGTTCATAATCGCCGCCGGGAAAATCACTTCTGCCGATAGAGCCGGCAAACAGCGTATCGCCGGCAAATACGACACCCTCGTCCGCATTATATAAACATATCCCGCCGAGCGTATGGCCTGGTGTATAAAGAATCTTAAATTGTAATCCCGCGACCTCGATTTGGGTTTGGCCGTCCAGAATTTTTTCCGCCGGGCGAGCCTGAAAAACCGTCCCTGCCAGCATCGACAGATTTTCATCCGGGTCGGTCAGCATCGCCGCATCGGCCTTGTGGATATAAACTTGTATCTGGGGCCATTGTTCGCGCACCATTTCCACGCCGCCGATGTGGTCAATGTGGCCGTGGGTCAGAATAATCGCGGTGGGCTTAAGGCCGTTGTTTTGCAGGCTTTGAATCATCGAAAAAGGCGACTGGCCCGGGTCGATGAGAATGCAATCTTCCTGTGCCGCGTCGGCCCGGACGCAATAGCAATTGGCCTGAAAATCACCCAACACAAACGTCTCAATAAGCATAGAATAACTCCATAATTTTTGTTTGGGAAAACTGTACCAGAAAACGAGACGTGAACCAAAGAAAATTCCGCCGCGTCAAATATGGTCAGGCCATCAGGCGTTCCTCGATTTCCCGCCGGCAATTGCGAATACGCGTTAAAACATCGTCGGCCAGAACACGGTACACTTTATTCTCGTCGCGGCCTCGCAATGCGGTCTGGATTTTCTCTTCGACCTTATCCAGCTCAACCAGTTCCGCCCGCATCCGCGGATTATCGTATTCCCAATCGTCGAGGGCATTTTCCAGCCCAAAGACGTATCTCGCTAATTCTTCCGTCTCAAACCAGGTCATTGTCGTGCCCTTTCAAGATGGATTATCTTGGGTAGTTTCCCTTCCGGGCTTACAGATATAGTACGACGATGGATTTATACGGGTTCTATGGAAACTGTGCCCCCAAGTCCGCAGAATGAAAATAAAGATGTCGCCCTGACGCCTAACGGCTTTTGACTGCCGGGGGCCGGACGATATGAATTTGCTTCGGATTTATCTTCCCATCTGTGAAATTTTATCCTGAGCTTGCCGAAGGGCTGTGGTTCCTATCGTCAATCACCTGCACGATTCTTTGACCCGGCTTAAATCTTCATCTCTGTCGGCTTTGCGAAACACAAACAGATGCTCATGCATAATCAGGTAAAACCCCGCCTTCTTCGCCTTGCCGACCCACCGGCTTGTGGCCGAGCAATTATGCTGCACCTTGATGATGTCTTCCTTGAGGATAAACCCCGCGTCAAGAAATGTATCCATCACGCGATACGCCAGCGGTACAAAATGCCTGCCCCGCCGGGTGTCGCCCATCAGAATCGCGCAGTACCGGCCGGGCTTGAGTACCCGCAGCAGTTCGCCCGCGACGATGCGCATCTCGCCGCAGAATTTCTTCACCGACGAAACGGATGATAAATCGCCCGCGATGCCGTCGCTGTAGCGGATGATATTCAGGTACGGCGGATGCGTCAAAATCAAATCCACGCTCGCGTTCTTCAAAAACGACAAATCCC
Organism: Planctomycetota bacterium; assembly: GCA_016873215.1. Lineage (GTDB taxonomy): Bacteria > Planctomycetota > Phycisphaerae > Sedimentisphaerales > Anaerohalosphaeraceae > Anaeroglomus. Next base: position 35,050 of record VGXU01000002.1, on the reverse strand, counting down.
GCGCATCAGCACACAGTAGTTTATAGTTATTCGACTTCCTGGGTTCTTGTGTTCTTGCGTTCTTGTGTTCTTCTATGTCAAACTTCACCGCTTCTTCACAGAGTTTGACTGCGTTTGGATTTATATCGCAGCCGATAAACCTCCGGCCCAATAGTTTCGCCTCTATCAGTGTCGTCCCGCCCCCGGCCATCGGGTCCAGCACAACTTCCCCCGGCTCGGAATACGTCTCGATGACGTTGCGTGCCAACTGCGGCGCAAAATTCCCCCGGTACTTGTTATTGTGCGTCGCCCACGTCCCCCGCACCGGAAACGACCACACGGTCGTTGATTCTGCTATAAAATTATCGGAGGTGTTATTCATTTTGTGGATATTCTGTATTTCCCAGATCGAACTAATTTTATACTGTTGTAATCGGAGGGATTATTGAATTTAAACTGCCAGATAGAATAAGTATCTCCTTCTTTCTGGAAAAAGAGGGGGTAAACTTCTTTCTTGGTGTGGGCCTGCCATTGTTTGTATGGGAAATACAATTGCCGAATTATAACATCTGTGGCACTATGCCGTTTTGCTTCTATCAAAACAACTTTGTCTCTGCCTTCATAGCCGGCATCTACTTCTGTTTGAACACTAAGAACTTTGATAAAATGTTGACCTATATTAAAAGTGAATTCTGGCGTATATTTTCTTCCTCTTATTGTAAGCACTAAACTATCATCATTCATAAACGTTCTTATTAAGCTTGATGCATAAGCGAAATCTAAATGTTGCATTTCGGAATCGCCAATCTTAGAAGTATCCAAAGAAAAATCTAATTTCGAAAGATATACCTGCTGTGTTGTTTTTATTTCGGGGATATCCACATAACCTTCGCCCTTCACAATTACATATTCGCCGTTCTTTACAGGAAGAAGAAATAGATTGTTCTCGACAAAACACTTGGGGCGACTATCTCTCGTGTCCTGCTTACATAGAATACGCACTTCTTTTTCACCTGTGTTTTGAAAATCTTGACAGGATCGTTTGATTTTTTCGGCAGTTAAATAATATGGCTTTTTGTCAAAGTCATGAGATTGGATTTTGTTGTCTTTGAAAATTTTTGCCCAAGAATCATCGTGTGCCATATTTGCTCCTTCTTTAAGAATAATTTGTAATTATCAATTCGTTAATTTGCCCTCTTTTATCGCCTTTGCAGTTTATCGCTCGACTCGCTTTTACTCGGTCGATAATGAAGCCCTCTGATTTCGGATAATGGGTTTCAAAAAAAGAATCTTTAGGATTTTCATTTTTCGGGTCGGAATTGCTTAAAAGAAATTTCACATTTCTTTTCGATAGCCATTTACAAAATCCGGCAAGACGTATTTGGTCTTCTTCCGAAAAATCACCTTTTGCGTATGATGTAAAGCTGGCCGTTTTTGAGATAGGCCGATAAGGCGGGTCAAAGTAAATAAAGCTGTTTTTATCGACGTATTCCCTGCAGCAGAAAAAATCGCCGCAAAGAATGGTCGCTTTCTGTAAAAGGTCAGAAGCTTTTCTCAGATTGTCTTCCGGGCAAATGTTGGGCTTGCCATATTTTCCGAAAGGCACATTAAACAGGCCGCTTTGATTGACACGGTAGAGACCATTGAAACACGTTTTGTTCAAAAAGATCAGTTTTGCCGCTGTTTGCGAAGAATAGGAATTATCCTTTTCGTGATTAAACGATTTCCGGATTTTCAGGAATAATGCTTGCCTCTTTTCATCAGTTGGGATCGAAAAATACAGGTCTTCGAACAATTTTAACTCGCTGATAACCTGTTCTAAGTTGGTCTGAATTGCTTTGTAGCAATTTACGAGGTCTTTATTTACATCGATTAAAACATAGTTGTCTATGTCCGGATATTCCTGCGCAATATGAAAGAAAATGGCCCCGCCCCCGATAAACGGCTCAATATAGGTTTTAATTTTGCCTTCTTTTAATTCCTGCGGCAGGCGAGAATCGATTTCATCGACTAATTGCCCTTTTCCGCCGGCCCATTTTAGGAAAGGTTTGGCGAACTTTGTTTTGAGCAGTGTGTCGGTCACAGCAAATCCTTTATGTTGACGCCGAGGGCTTTGGCGATGCGTTCAAGACTGCGGAGTGTCAGATTTTTCTCTCCCCGTTCGACTTGGCCAATGTAAGTGCGGTGTAAATCCGCCATGTCCGCCAGCTTTTCCTGGCTCAATCCCTTTTTCTCTCTGATTTTGCGGATAGCCTGACCCATCCTGGCGCAGATATTATCCATAATTGTCTCCTGATTTCTTGGAATGTGATCTTAGAGAATGAAGTCCATAAATCGACAGACTATAAATAGCATCTGGAAATTTTTTGCAGATTGTTTAATGGCTGGAAGAAAAGAAAATAATTGATTTTACGGGGAAACTACCGGAAAGCCCGGCCGCCTCTTTCCCCTTCTGCCTTGTGCCTTTTTTATCTCTGTGTCCTCTGTGCGGCTCTGCGGCAAAAAATTCTTCTTTGCGTGCTTCGTGTTTTTCATGGTAACAAATATCCCGTCTAAATCTCTCTGCGTTCTCTGTGCCGCTTTGAGGCGGAACCCTCTCTTTTCTTACAAAAGTAGTCCTTGAACTTACAAATGCAGTCCATGAAAAACGCGGTTATTACGACAATTTTATCAGTATTTTTACCTATAGACTTTTAGGGATGATTTTAAAAAAGAGAAAGCGGTGGTAAGGAGGGAACCACCGCTTTGCAGGTCCAGGTTAAGAACCTGGCTTTAGACGAAGGAGGGTAATGTTCTTTGCTCACTGTATAATACGCTAATGTGCTATTACAGTTCAAGTGTTATTTTAAATTTTTTTTATAAATCTTTGTCTTGGCTTGAGTTATTCATACATAAATGGTTATTTTTTCTCAACTTTTGCTCAAATGGATGGAGGGCCATCAGGATGATTATTGCGGGTATAACAGCCGTGATAGCTATGCCGTAAAGCCTTGCTCCACAGGCAATTCCGATTGCTGTCACTAACCATACCGTCGCCGCCGTGGTCAGGCCGTGGACGCTGCCCCGCTCGTGCATTAAAACCCCGGCTCCGAGGAAGCCAACTCCGGTCACAACCCCCTGAATTACACGTGATTCGGCATCAGGACTTATACTGATATGTTTGCCGATAAGGGTGAATATCGCCGCCCCCATGCAAATCAGCATATTTGTTCGCAGTCCGGCCGGTTTTTGATGAATTTCGCGTTCAATTCCGATCAGTCCGCCAAGCAGCAGAGCCACCAGAACCGGAATCAGGTATTCCAACGGAAGCCATTTCCCTAAAAAGACTTGTATCGCACAGTCTGATTCGCACATGTTCGCAATCCTTTCTCAAAATTCATCCATTTATGCAATACGTTCAAATCGGAGCCGAGTTTTCCAGCCTGGCCATTCGCAATGACAATTCCGGCAGCAATTCGGGGTGTTCAACCTGTTCGAGCGTCTGGCGGATGAATTCTTTCCAGTGGGGAAGACGATGCGTCCGCCGCTGCAAGATGATGTTTCGCAGGGTTTTATAATTCATGCACCACATTCGCGCCTGGAGAAATCCTTCGGGCAGGCGTTTTTTGACGGCGACGAGATCGCCGGCTTTCGCGGCGTCGTAAATCCATCGCAGTGTTTGGGCTGTGCAGCTTTCCGGCTCAAAATTTTCCTCCAAAAACCGTGCGGCGGATTTACCGTCGCTGATGTCAATCGTCAGTAATTCTCCTGTCAGTGTATGCATGGTGCTTTCCGACTGTTTTGTGGACAAACGGAAAGTATCCGCTTCCTGCCAGAAGTAGCGCGGGGCGCGGACATCAAGCCAAACGACAAGGCTTTCGAGAAATTTATTATGCCCGCCGTCTTTGTCGGCGAGTTTTTCGGCGACGAGGGACATTTTCTCCGGCGATTGTTTTTTATTATGCGCAAGTCCAACGAGGGCCGGTTTGTAGCCGGCTTCCTGGATTTTTTTGACGCTCATATAAATATCGCTCATTCGGTTGTCTCCCGTGGTTCCTGATATAATCTTCCCTGCTGCGCAAGGCAAGAAAATTATGTTTGCCTGCACGCGGTTCAAAAACAAGGTGCAGGCAGGGCATGGAATGAATGCTTGAGGGGCGCGGAAATTCGGGTATAATGGCAGTCTTATGCGAATTCCATTGACGAAATACGGTTTGCCGCAGGTTGCGGTGATACCGGCGGCACTTGCGGCGGTGATGGCCGGATATTGGCTGATTGCGCGGTATGGTTTTGGGCCGGGCGTATGGCAGAAGCCCGCAGCAACTTTTATCTGTATTTGGCTTCCGGAAGTGATATTATTTATTGTGCTGGCGTGGGCGCTGTCGTTTTTCCGCGACCCGCAGCGGCGGATTCCCGACGACCCGAAGGCGCTGTTGTCGCCGGCGGATGGAACGGTGACGGATATTGAGATTGTGGAAAATGACCCGGCGTTCGCGGGCCGGGCGATGCGCATCGGGATTTTCCTGAGTATTTTTAATGTGCATATCAACCGGGCGCCGTGCGCGGCCAAAGTCGGCGCAATTACGTATAAGCCGGGGCAATTCAAGAATGCGATGAGTCCGCAGAGCGGCCGGGTCAATGAATCCAACGCCGTGCGGATGACGCGGACGGATGAGCCGAAAGACGAACTGATGGTGCGGCAGATTTCCGGGGCGATTGCGCGGCGCATAGTATGTGCGGCAAAAACCGGGGATACGCTGGCGGCGGGGCAGCGGTTCGGGATGCTGAAATTCGGTTCGCGGACGGAGTTGTATGTGCCGGTGCGGGATGATATTCTGTGCCGGGTTAAAATCGGCGATAAAGTCAGAGCAGGATTAACAACACTGGTAAAATACAAATGAATGGAAATGAGACATTTAAAATGCGGCGGTTTTTCTTTCGGCGTGTAAGGCGCAGACGACTTCAGTATATCACGCTATTGCCGTCGCTGGTGACGCTGATTAACGGCGTGTGCGGTTTCGCGGCGATCGGTCTTGCGGCCAAAGGGTCGGAGCGTTTTACGACGGCGGCATATATGATTTTCGCGGCGATGGTTGCGGATATGCTGGACGGGCGGCTTGCGCGAATGAGCCATTCAACGTCGAGTTTCGGCGGGCAGCTTGACAGCCTGTGCGATGTTATCAGTTTCGGCGTTGCGCCGGCATTTTTGAGTCTGAAGCTGCTGATGAATTCGATGCCGTTTATTTTGTTGCCGTCAACCGCGCTGCTGGGGGATTTTGTGGAGCGGCTGATATGGCTGTCGGCGGCGGTGTATATGTGCTGCGCAGTGGTTCGGCTGGCGCGGTTTAACGTGGAAAACGTCGAAGATGAGACGGCGCACATGAGTTTTTCGGGTCTTCCGACGCCCGCGGCGGCGGGGATGCTGGCGAGTATGGTATTGCTGTATCGTCATCTGGTGAAAGACCCGGCGGCACCGACAATGCTATTTGCGTTTGGGCGATTTGTGGTGATTTATACGATGCCGTTCGTGACGCTGTGGCTGGCGGGGCTGATGGTCAGCCGGATTCGGTATCCGCACGTGGTCAATCAATATCTGCGAGGCAGGAAACCGCTTACGCATTTGATATGGACGGCGTTATTGGTAGGCATGGTTGGGCTGTGCGGCCTGGAGATGGCAACGGTGATTATTTTCGGCGGGTTCGCGGCCAGCGGATTTGTCAAGTGGCTATGGTATCATACGCCGCTGGGCAGAATGCTGGGGCATAAGGTCCTCATCCATGCGACGGCGGGTTCGCATGCCGGCGGGGGCGTAGAGCAGCAGGCGAAATAAACGGCATGGCGAAAACCTGCTTGCTCTTGAGCAAGCAGGGCACCCGACAAGAAAGTAAATAAGCGTTGGTAAGTATATAGTGTGAACCATTTACCCTGTGCGCTGGATTCCGGGTCCTGTCTTCGCTAAAGCTTCCGTCTTCGTCGAGACTTCGACGAGACAAGTCAACAAGGCAGGCAAGCCCGGAATGACAGATACCACAGCCGGGGGCGGCTGTGCTGCAAATGAAATAAGTCAGGAGGTCTTGTGGGTCAGGAGAGATTGTCGTGGTTTGGAAGGCTCATGCAGAGGCTGCATCCGGAAGGGATTCCTGCAGGCGCTGCAAAGGTTTATAACGCGCTTAGCGGCACGTCGATTTTTCTGCGGCACTATGATTTGGTTGCCGAGGATGTGGTGAAGTTTTGTTCGGCGGGTCGGCTGCTTGATATCGGCACTGGGCCGGGACGGCTTTTAATTCCTATGTATCGACAGGCGCCCCAGCTCGAATTGACGGGTGTAGATATCTCGGAGGCGATGGTTGTTGAAGCAGCGAAAAATATCGCCGCGGCGGGGATGTCGGATGGGATTCGGGTTCGGCAGGCCGGGGCTAAACAATTACCGTTTGAAGATAATTATTTCGATATTGTAATCAGTTCGGCATCGCTGCATCACTGGAAAGAGCCAAAGGAATGTATGGCTGAAATTCGGCGCGTACTCAAGCCCGGGGGTGCTGCGCTGCTGTATGATTTGGTTAAAAATATGCCGAAGGAGATCCTGGCCGAGGGCCGCAGAAAATACGGCGGCTACCGGATGTTTTTGCTGTGGCTGCATTCGTTTGAGGAGCCGTTTTACAATCCTGAGTCGATGGTTAGTCTGGCGGACCCGAAATTATTTGAGACTATTCACACGCGCTGGGTGGGCTTGTTGTGCTGCCTGACGTTACGCAAACCAATAGTGGTTTAAGCTGCCTGACCAGACTATTATCCTCCCCTTTCAGGGCGAGAAGAGAATAATTTTTGAAAATTTGTGTTGATGCTATATATTACTATGTGATAATATAATCATATAATAAAGAGTAAAGTGATATGAAAAAAATAATGGTCTATGAAAAGCAGGCGGAGATCGCCAGGGCGATTGCGCACCCGTTGCGGATGGCGGTGCTGGATTATCTGCGCGGCGGGCCGCAGTGTGTCTGCGACATTGCAAAGGCGGTCGGCTCGGAACGTTCCAATGTGTCCAAACATTTGTCAATTATGGTCTCGGCGGGCGTGCTGGAGTCTCAAAAAAAAGGCCTGCAGGTGATTTACAAGGTGCGTACGCCGTGTGTGCTGCGGTTTGTGGATTGCCTGACGGATTGCCTGAAGGAAAAGGCGATACAGGAACAGAGGATATTGAAAATGATGTGAAAAGTGAATAGGCTGAACAATGCATGACAAGCTGAAAAAGTTTCTTTTGATTGCAGCAGTATTTCTGGGGTGTTTTTATCTGCCGGTGGGAAAAGTGCGTTTTGACAACGCCGTGTTTGAGGTGCTGTCCCTGCTGCGGTCTTATGCGCGGGAACACGTTCTGCTGTGTCTTGTGCCGGCGTTTTTTATCGCCGGGGCGATTGCGTGTTTTGTGAGCAAGGCGTCTGTGATGAAATACCTGGGGCCGGCGGCGAATAAGATACTGGCTTATGGCGTGGCATCAATTTCAGGTTCTGTACTGGCGGTGTGTTCGTGTACGGTGCTGCCGCTGTTTGCGGGTATCTGGCGGATGGGTGCGGGACTTGGGCCGGCGTGCGCGTTTTTATATTCGGGGCCGGCGATTAATGTGCTGGCGATTATTCTGACGGCGCGTGTACTGGGGCTGGAAATTGGAATAGCAAGGGCTGTTGGGGCGGTTCTATTCAGTATTATTATTGGCGCCCTGATGCACCTCATTTATCGTAAGGAGGAAGTCGCGAAAGCCACGGCCGCAATGCAATTGCCGCAGGAAGAACCGGGCCGGCCGTTGTGGAAAAATGCGATGTTTTTTGCGTCGATGGTTGGGATACTGGTTTTTGCCAACTGGGCGCGGAGCGGCGATGCGAGGGCGGTGTTTTTGTGCTGCCCGGGGGGATTGACGACGTATAAGCTGGAAGGGAAGATTGTTTCACAGAATACACAGGGGGTTGTGGTGCTGGACAGTGCGGGCAACGAACATAAAATCGACCCCGAGGTTTTACAGTCGGTTGAGCAAGTGAAGAAAAATCCGGCGTACGAAACCATCTTTCACAATAAGTGGTTCATTGTTGCGGTATTTGGCGCCGGGTTTATGTGGATGGTCTGGCGGTGGTTTAATGGAACCGAGCGGGTCGAATGGCTTAACGCGACATGGGATTTTGCCGTGCAGATTTTACCGTTACTATTGGCGGGGATTTTAGTTTCAGGATTATTATTAGGTCGGCCCGGCCATGAAGGGATGATACCGAATGAATGGGTGGAATGGGCGGTTGGCGGCAATTCGGTACGGGCGAATTTTCTGTCGGCACTGGTTGGGGCATTTATGTATTTCGCAACGCTGACGGAAATTCCGATTTTGCAGGGACTGATCGGGTCGGGGATGGGTAAAGGCCCTGCACTGGCTTTGTTGTTGGCAGGCCCGGCATTAAGCCTGCCCAGTATGCTGGTGATTCGCTCGATTATGGGTATGCAGAAAACAGTTGTCTATTGTTCGCTGGTGGTGGTGATGGCAACGATTTCGGGAATGATTTACGGGGCGATGTTTTAATAGTGAATAGTTGAGAGTGAATTGTGAATAGAAAGAAGCTGAAAATTTTATTTTTGTGTACGGGCAATTCGTGCCGGAGCCAGATGGCCGAGGGGTGGACACGGCATTTGAAGAGCGATTGTATTGAGCCGTACTCGGCCGGGATTGAGGTACATGGGATTAATCCGCTGGCAGTCAAGGCGATGGCCGAGGCGGGGGTGGATATTTCGGGTCAGCGGTCGAAACACGCGGATGAACTGAAGGATGTCGCGTTTGATTATGTGATTACGGTGTGTGATAACGCGCATGAAAGCTGCCCGATATTTGGCGGGAAGGCGAAAGTGACTCACATTGGTTTTGACGACCCGCCGAGACTGGCGAAGGAAGCGAAGACCGAACAGGAGGCGTTGAATTGTTATCGGCGGGTGCGGGATGAGATTCGGGCGTTCGTGGAAACCCTGCCGGGGGTGTTGGGTAAATAACGCTGGATTACACCAGGGGCGAGGTTATTCGGGTTTGGAATTCCACCAGGCGGGGTCGCGGAGGTATTGCTTCATCCACATTGCGGCGTTGACGCCGTCAGCGACGGCGGTGACGAGCTGCATGGCGGCGCCGGTGCGGCAGTCGCCGGCGGCAAATACCCCGGGGATTTTGGTTCGCAGGTACGCCGGTTCGCAGCGGATGAACCCGGCGTCGGTTAATTCGACGAAGCCTTTGAGGAATGCGGTGTTGGGGACCATGCCGATGAAGATGAATACGCCGTCGCAGCCGATTTCTTCCTGCGCCTGCGTTTTGAGATTCTTAATGACGGCTTTTTCGACTTTGCCCGCGCCTTTGATCTCGGCCAGGACGCTGTCGAGTTTGAGCGTCAGGTTGGAATTCGGCTCATTGACTTTGGCCATGAGTTCTTCGACGAGAACTTTGGTGGCGCGAAATTCCTGTCGGCGATGAACCATGATGACTTTGGCGGCGAATTTGCAGAGGTGGAGCGTATCTTCGACGGAGGTGTTGCCGCCGCCGACGGCGATGACGGTTTTGCCTTTGAAGAACGGGGCGTCGCAGGTTCCGCAGTAGCTGACGCCGGCGCCGGCGTTGTGAAATTCTTCTTCGCCGCTGACGTCGAGATGTCGATAGGAGCTTCCGGGTGCAAGGACGACGACGCGCGCTGTAAATTTATCTTTGCCGCAGGCAATTTCGATTAAGCCGTCGGGTCGGCGGGCCAGTGCGGTAACTTCGGCGCCGCTGCGCAGTTCAGCGCCGAAAGCGGTTGCCTGAGCGAGCATTTTTTCGGTGAGGTCGGGGCCGCTGATATTGGCGTAGCCGGGGTAGTTTTCGATGCGATCGGTGGTGTTGATTTGCCCGCCGGGCGCAAATTTTTCGAGGAGGACGGTTTTAAAGCGGTCTCTTGCGGCGTAGAGGGCTGCGCCGAGTCCCGCGGGGCCGGCGCCGACAATAACGCAATCCCAAATCTGTTCGGTCATAATCGTATGTTTCCTTCGTGCGATAAAACGCGGTTTTCTGTTTTTGTTTCCGCTATAGGGCCTTTAGGGGCCGGGTGTGTATTGAAGTATTTTTCGATATCCTTTTGGTCGGCCCGTTCCCAGAGGAGCGTTTGGCGATTGACTTCGCGCGTCAGTTTGCCGAGGGACTTTTTGTCGGCGTCGAAATAAAATTCCGTTGTCGCGCCGTTGAGCGATTCGACGCGGACGGCGAAGGCCATTTCCTGCGCCTTGGCTTTGGCCTGGGTGCTCCAGTGGGATAGAGGAAATCACAGCGGGGATGATGCGTCCATCGTCGCAGAGGATATCGAGGACTATTTTTTGCTGTTCGGCTTCGAGGAAAAAGCGGACGAGGACGTCGAGAAGTATCTGGCTGACAATGACGGGGCCGGGACGGCAGGTTTGCGTTCGTCCCGCGGGGTCTTCGGTGTTGAGGGCGCCGTCGTCTTTGAGGCGCAGGGAAAAGATGCCGGGACGGTTCGAAGCATCGTCGCTCTGACACCGCCAATCGAAGGTTTCGAACGGATGGGCGCTTTCAAGGAGATGTTGTTTTCGGCGTATCATGGCACCGGCGCGAAAGGCTGTTGTTTTGTCAATCTGCACGCATCCTCGCGTATCCACGGAGAACTGTGCGGTTTCATATCCGCGTGCGCCGCCGGCGGCATCGCGCGCCAATAAATTTTGTCGCGGGATATCGGCGAAAAGCACAGACGTCTCGAACTGTCGAAGTTTCTGGAGGAGTTCTTCTCCTCGCGTCAGCTCGGCCGGTTTTTCATAACGCACGCTGTTTGCCAGCGTGAGGAAGATTGCTTTAGCCGAGGACGTATCTTCCGGGCTTGACTGCACCTGTAAAATTAATACTCTGCCGAAATCCAGCCGAGCCGCCCCGACATATAATTCGATTCTGTTTTGCGGCATACTGACTCTGCCGTATTCCATTGGACAGGCGGCAGTTGTTTGTGCGATATCAACCAATTTTCCCCCCGCATGGCTGACGGTTTCCTCCAGCGCCTGGCGGCTGTCGGCGGCGGTTGTATTGAGGTCATATTTCCAATAGACATCCATTACGGGTCCAGAGCGTTCAACCAGGCGGGCCGGCAATACGAAACTGTTGCCCTGCTCATACTGCCATTCTTTCAATGTCCGCCAATTGTTTTGCAGGGGAAGGTGTACGGTCAGTCCTGAGCCGGACAATGTAATTGGGGGCGACAGTAAAATACGACTCTTGAAATCTACAATTAGTTTAGCAAAAAATATTCCTGCGACCACCGTCGCCAGCAAAGTGATTTCCAAAAATGATTGTTTACTGAGCCATGCTTTTTCCATAGGCGAATCATACCGTTAAAGGATATTTTTGCAACGTCTCTTTAGTTAAAGTTGAGTTTTTAGGCTGAAATAGCGGGCATCGCCGCCCGGCCGGTCCTGTGTTCATCATGTTAATTACGGCATTATCTCTGCGAAGGAGATGGATTTTGGTTTTTTATGGAGATAGAAAATCCTGTTTTTTTAATGCTTTCGGAGAAAATTTCACAACTCAAGCTTTACTATGAATTTGCCGATGAGATAATGTAAGCGGCTCAAGCAGAAAGGCCATTCTTATCTTAACTGTTGAAAGGATAGTGTGGAGCATCTTTCCATAAATCAGACAGAGGTTCTTAAGGACGAAAAGGTTCTGGCCGCCCTCTCCGGCGCGATATTTAACCACGCGATCGCCCGGATGTGCCATATGGCCGGAGGGAAATGGGTTCGGAACGATATGATTTTGTGCGAACTTGCCGAAAGCGGGATAGTGATTCAAACGCCCGTCGGCTCCAGCGTTCATTTTGAAAAACTTCAGATTCATCAGCCGGTGGGGATTTCTTTTCAAATCAATCACGAGAAGTACATTTTTGACAGCGTTATCATGGGGTTCGAATCCGCAATTACAACTCACGGGGGTCGTATTCTGCTCGAAATACCGGAAGTAATGGAAAAGATGCCTCGGCGCAGTTATGACCGTCAGCCGGTTCCGCCGAATTTGAACATTCATGTTCTGTTCTGGCATCGGGGGTACGCGGACAATACCACTCACGTTCCCGTGGAGAGCTACTGGCAGGGGCAATTAACGAACCTTTCGGCCACCGGCGCCCAGGTTGTGGTGGGGTTATCTCTGGCGGACTGTTTCGGCCCCAATCAGCTTGTAGGCCTTCAGTTCACGCCGATGTTTTATCAAAAGCCGATTCTTGTGGAGGCCCAGATTATTCATCTTCGCCGGGAAGACGCGGAGGGGAAGCTTTATCTTGGGCTGGAATTTCTCGGATTGGAAGTGAGCATTGACGGCCGAACGGTTTTGCATCGTCTGGCGGACATTGTGGAAGAGTACGCGAAAATGAACGCCGGCGCCGGTGCCGAATCGCAGCCCGCTGTTTCTTAATATTACGCTGCGGGATTAGACGGCAAGCTTTTTTTTGAACCGCGGTTTTTTCGCCTCGCTGTTTTTAGAATTCATTTACTCAAACAGGAACGTTTATGTCTGCAGGCATTTTGTTTGGTATCTTGGCCGCCTTATTCCAATCCATTTCTTATTTGTGCACCCGGCTTTTTGTTGAACGGCACAGGAATGATATCGGGACACTGCTTGCCCTTTCCCATATCATTATGGGAATTATTTCCGTTCCTTTGGTTTTCTTTCTTTTGCCCCAAAATATGCCCGAATTGCCGGGCTATCTGCCAAGCCTTTTGGGGTGTACGGGTTTCTATCTTTTAGGGCAAATCTTTCTGTTTTCGGCGTTAATAAAGTCTGAGGCGTCGAGGGTGTCGCCGCTATTGGGCATAAAAGTCATTATTCTGGCGTTGATCAGTTTCATTTTTCTGCATCAGCACCTCAGTCTTGCACAATGGGTCGCTGTTGTGCTGTGTTCGTGTTCGGTGTTCCTGCTTTCAACTTCCGGAAAGAAACTGCACCGATCAAGTCTTATCCTGATTGTACTCGCCTGTTTTTCGTATTGCATTTCAGACATTAATATTAAAATATTGGTCGATCATTTTAAGCACCTGGGCATTTTTCATGGGGCGGTTTTCAGCGCGGCTCTGTGTTATATTCTATGTGGTTTCGCCGGAGTAATATTCCTTTTTGCAAAACCGCACAATACCACCAGGGATACGTGGCTGTATTCACTGCCCTTTGCTTTTTCGTGGCTGATAGCCATGATTTTTCTTTTTTCCTGTTTTGCATTAATCGGCGTTGTTTTCGGGAATATCCTCCAATCCACGAGAGGAGTGATATCCATCGTGCTGGGCTATGTCATTGCTCATTTAGGTTTTGAGGGATTAGAGGCGAAAATCACGAGAAGTGTCCTGGTCAGCCGAATTCTGGCCGCATTTCTAATGACAGTTTCCATCGCCTTGTTTTATTACAGTAAATAACCCCACTTGGTAAATTTATTTCATTTCTTTATTTCATTCACTGACAATCTTGTTCGCACTCTGCCATTTACCAATATTAGCATCAAATATAAAAAAGCCGCCAAGGGTGGATACTTCATCAATCCCCTTGCCTTCTACCCATTTATTATTATCAATGCGAATCTCCATCAGCTTATGTTGATAATCCAACAACTGGTCAAAGATGCCATCCGCATTCCAATCCCTCCATACCATAGTATTGTCGGCGCATCCGTACATCGTTGCCGGTTTACTATAATTTCCTTTTGGCAAATATGTAAACGCCAGGGGGGCGGAACCGGGAGAACTTTTTCGCTCTACGACTACGCCGATACGGGAAAGCCCGTTGTGGTCACGTTCTATGCCAACTGAAATTTCGCTCGAATCGCCGCACCTGATGAGCAAGGTACATGGGTCAGATTCCAAAATATTCCACTTCTTTACCAGAATCGTTGCGGCGGCTGGCGGTATAATGCCAAATACTCCTAAAAGAATAAATATAACCACGGAGAATGCCATGCCGGCTAAAAATATGAGACCCCTTCCCTTGACCATTTCAGTACTGCCTTTCAAATTTTTAACGCCTTTATTTACTCCTTTTCACTTCTATAGGCGGTAATCGCGTTTATCGGGGTGAGCGGCGAGAAATTCGGTCAGCAGTTTGACACAGTTATCCATATCTTTGAGCGAGATGACTTCCACGGGCGTGTGCATATAGCGATTGGGGATGCTGATGAGGCCCGCGGCCGCCCCGCCGCGACAAATCTGAATGGCGTTTGCATCGGTGCCCGTGGGGCGCGGCTCGGCGGTGAGCTGATGCGGTATTTTTTTTGCTTTGGCGATTTTGAGGAGTTCACGTTCCATTATGGGATTGATATTCGGCCCGCGATGCAGCACAGGGCCTTTGCCGAGCTTGACTTCGCCGGTTTTTTTGGGGTCGGTGTCGGGGTGGTCGCTGGCGAAGGTGACATCGACGGCGATGCCGGCGGCAGGATGGACGTGATAGGCGGAGGTGATTGCACCGCGCAGACCTACCTCTTCCTGTACGGTGGCGACGCCGATGACGCAGATATTTAATTTCTTTTTGGCCAGCGCTTTCATTGTTTCGGCGACGACGAAGGCCCCTGCTTTGTCGTCAGTGGCGCGGGAGACCATTTTGTCGTCGTGCAGGATTCTGCACTGCACGTCAATGATGATGGGGTCGCCGATTTGAACGCGTTTTTGGGCTTCTTTTTTATTTGCGGCGCCGATGTCAATCCAGATATTGTCCATCTCGACGCCCTTCTTGCGTTCATCGGCCTGCATCTGGTGAATGGCTTTGCGTCCGATGACGCCGAGAACGAGACCTTTGTCGGTGATAATCGAGACTCGCTGACCAACCAGGAGGGCCGGGTCCATTCCGCCAATCTGAGCGGTATAAATATAACCTTTATCGTCGATATGTGTAATCATCAGGCCGATTTCGTCGATGTGGCCGGCAAGCATAAATTTAAATTGCGCTTTTGGGTTCAATACAGCGATGGTGTTGCCGTGAACGTCGGCGATAAGTTCATCGACATCTTTTTTTACGTAGTCGCGCCAGAGTTTGGCGGCGGGCTGTTCGTAGCCGGAGGGGCTGGGTGCTTCGAGAAGCGCTTTGAGAAAATCCTGTGAGGTTTTGTTCATGGTTCATCCTTAAATACCGGTTCGTTCTTAATGATTTTGAGATTTTTCGTGTGCGGCTCTCCGCACGTTGTACAGTTTATTAGTGAATGTATTCACATTCATTTATATGGTTTCTTTTCCGCGGAGGCCGATTTTTTCGGTGAGCCGTTCGAAATCATCAAGGGAATAGTATTCGATGACAATTCTTCCCTTGTGCGCCCGCCGGCCGCCTTCGATACGGACTTTGGTGCCGAGAAGCTGCTGTAATCGATTCTCTAAGTCGATAATGTGGGCCGCCTTTTGCTTTTTCTCGTTATTTGTCTTCTTGCTGTCCGAAAGGTATTTTTGTACGAATCGTTCCACTTCTCTGACACTGAGCCGCCCTGCCATAGATTTATTTGCCAGCGTCTTGCGTAACTGATCTGTAGGCAGAGCCAGGATCGCCCTTGCGTGGCCCATACTCAGGCTGCCATCGATAAGCATGTCTTTTATTTCCTGCGGCAACTCCAGTATTCGCAAGAAGTTAGCCACGACAGACCTGTCTTCTCCAAGGCGTTGTGCGGCCTCGGTCTGGTTGAGGTTAAAGGCGGAGATATATGCCTGGTATGCGGCGGCACGTTCGATAGGATTCAAGTCCGCCCTGTGAATATTTTCCACCAATGCCAGCTCAAGCATCTGCTGGTCTGTCGCTTTTCGCGTTATCACCGGAACGACCGATAATCCAGCGATTTTCGCAGCGCGAAGTCTTCTTTCTCCGGCAATAATTTCATACTGCCCCCCTGCCGGACGAACGATAATCGGCTGCAGGATGCCGTTACTGCGAATGGATTCGGCTAATTCACTTAAGCCTTGTTCGTTCCAAGTGGTTCTTGGCTGATATGGATTTGGGACAATCTGATCAATTGAAAGCTCAGTTTTTCCTCTTTCCAGTTCCTTGTCCGGCGGAAAACTCGGACTTTTCGCGGCGAGTTCTTCATGTGCAGGCGTCTGTACTGCCTCTCCCTGCTGGAAAGACATCGACCCAAGTAATGCCTCAAGTCCCCTGCCGAGGTGTGGTTTTTTAGCTTTTTTATCCATCTTGTTTTTCTCCAAAATGAGTTCTCTATAATTTCTATTCGGGTTTTTAACAGATAAAACATAAAAAAGCCATAGCAAATTTAAATGTTTCACGTGAAACACGGAGATAACGGGAAAAAGAATGATGTGTGAAGATGACACATAATACCGGCCAAGAGGTCGCTCTGCTCGATTTTATTATTCTACTCTTTCATGGCGAGAAGATTTTGTGATGGTCGATTTCTACACAGCCCCTTGGGCTGGGATAAGTTATTCTGGCCTTACAAGCCGCAGTTAAAAAAAATTGTAAAATTATGCACCATAAGTGGGAAAGCAATTTCGTAAGAAAACAGAAGCCAGTGTTTCACGTGAAACACTGGCTTCTAAATAATTTTTGTTATGTTAAATAAATAACAATTAATTTATGTTTTCCATTTTTTGTATGCCGTAAATTTTAGCGATTTGCGGGTCATACAAAGCGGCCATTTGTCTTGGGATGACAATTTTTGGGCTATCGAGTTCAAATTCCACGATGTCAAACGGCGAATTCGGATTAAGCGTTCTTGCTTTTTTGATGTCGCTGAATTTTCTTATCTTCATTCCATTCCAAGTACTTACGACAAGTCGTCCCTGTTCCTGATATCCGAGATTAAGCGGGGCGGGTAACACATAACTCAGAATTACAATATCTTTGCGGTCTTCCGTCGGATTGAAGGCTTTATTCAAATAATACTGATATAAGTGGGGTGAAGCTTTGCCCGGCCAGTTGTCGCCCCAGAGCAAGAAGTAATCTCTTGTGAGTTTCTGGAATACATAGCCGCCTAAGACCATATATTCCGGCTGCTTATCATATTCGTAGTGAGGCACGAGCATATCTGCGGCGGAGAAGTTTTTAACTTCGACATCGAGAGTAATTTTCTCTCCATCGCGGAAAATTTCGAATGGGATTTTTTCTCCCGGCGTGCGTGTTGCAATTAAGTAATCGAAGGTGAGGCGGTCGTATCTTTCGTGCAGATACCTGCCGTAGGGATTAAGCGTTTTCCCGTCGATGGCAAGAATCACGTCGCCCGTTTTGAGTTCCGTACTGCCTGTGCCGAGGGTAAAGACTTGGCTGACATAGACGCCGTGCTGAATATCTTCCGGCATTTTGAGAAACTTTCGAACGGCGGGGTCGAGCAGGGCGTAAACATCGAATCCAACGGCTCCAAACCCTTTATATTGAGGTTTTTGCGCCGCTTTCATAAAACGATTTATGGATTCGGAGGGGACGACTCCCACTTCGGAAGCGCCTGCCCAACTGACGATCCCAACGGCTTTACGGCCATCGAAAACGATGTTGGCCTGTGATGCGGTGCGGGAGGGATTTGTGAGAATGTAATAGAGGGTTCTGTTGAAGGAAATGGGGTTTGACTCGCATTGTGCGCGGTCGAGAATGCCTCTTGCCGTTGTCAGGTGTCCGCCGGTGGAAAGCCAATAGATAAAGAGTTCATTTTCGGGCTGGTATTCCTCGGTGAACGTAATGGGCTGAAATGGCTGTCCGGCGGCGTTTTTGTCCAGCTCGAGGAGGCACAAATTACATTCGTAATCCACCGCTTTGATTGTGGCGGGGATAAATTCGTTTTTGGCGTAACGTCTTGCCTGGATTACAGTTGCGTTTGCGGCATTGTCGGCGGTGGTCAGGATTAAATAGGGTCCGACGGCGCAGCCGTAGCCGGTTTTCTGTGCGACGTCCTGCTGCTTCCAGGGCTGAAGGGATTCATAGCCCTCGACGGAGATGCGTAAATTGACAAGGCTGTTTTTCATTTGCTCCGAGATTTCCGACAGCGTGGATTTTTTGACGGCGGGGGAGCAAGACGTACACATTGTGAGGCCGGCGATGATAACGAGTATTTGAATGAGTTTCATAACTTACTCCTTAATAAACGCTTCGGTGGGGACTTCGTATTTTGCGAGGATGTCTTTCTGTTTTGCGCGGCACTGAGCAGCGTCGAGAATCATCGGCACATCGTCGCCCATAAACTGGATTTGATGAAATCCGCCGGGCGGGTCTTTTTGCAGTTCGGTGACGACATCCTTCAGGGAATAAATTCGCACGCCGTTGATTTGTTCGACGGCCTGGCTGAGAAAGCCGGTGCAATAGGCGTTGATTTCGTGGGGGAGGATTTCCGAGAGGACGACGTATTCTTTGATGTTTGGGTCGGTCGTAATCTGGAGGGAGTTATAAAAGAGGTATCGCAGCATAAACGGCATATCGGTCACCCAGTTGCGTCCGAAGGTCTGGAGATAATTCCGCGACAGGGGGGTGAAGGTCAGTCCCGCATAGACATAGTATTCCGGCTGTTTGTCGAACTGGAGGGTCCAGGGCAGGGCGGGCAGATTCAGCGCGGCTTTCAGTTGGGCCTTCTGCGATTTGCCGTCGCGGTAAAACGTGATGTCGATGGATTCGCCGACCTGTTTTTGTTCGAGGGCTTCGGACCAGTCCAGCGACAGGTCGTGAATTTTGATCATACCATCGTTATCAATGTTGAAATCGCCGATTTTGGTAAAGACATCACCGGGCTTGAAGATGTCTTGTGCCGTGCTGTTTTGCTGCACAAACAAAATTACAATACCTTCGGCGTTTTCCGGCAGTTGCAGGTAAGCCTTATAAGCCGGATTATGCAGTCCTTCAAAAACAGCAACAGCGGTAGATGGAAATCCGTCATAAGTTCCATCTTCTACGTCACTTAAAAAATGGCGGATAATAGTTGTCGGGATCATATATCCGATGTTTTCTGCGGCCTTAAGTCCCTGAAAGGCGACGCCGACGACTTTGCCGTTCTGCATGACAGGTCCGCCGGAATTGCCGGGGTTGATGGCAGCGTCGGTCTGTACCAGCAGATGCATATCGGCCTGGGTATGGCTATAGTTTCCGACTTCGATACGCGATACAACTCCTTTTGTAATAGAGACTTGCATTCCACCTACAGGGAATCCGCAGGTGGTGACGGCGGAATTGACCGCCGGGATGTCGCCGAATTGAAGCGGGAGCATATCGTCATAGAAAGAGGGGTCTTCGACATCCACGATCGCCAAGTCGCAATCGTGGCCGACCTGAACGACTTTAGCGGGGTATCGCTGGGCGATGTTTTGTTTTTTGACTTCTAAGTACTTTATATTACTGACGTTATGTGCATTTGTCAGGATGCGTTTTCCGTCGATGATAAATCCTGTTCCGACGCCGCGGCCCATCTGGTCCTGTTTCCATGGTGTTTTGTAGTCCCATCTTTGCTGGACGACCTGAAGCATCACGACGGATTTTTCGTAAGTAATGTTTTCAGGCTCGGCGTTAGTTGGGGGCGAAGTTGGCGGTACGGCAGGGGATTCTTTTGCGATTTCGCTGCATTGGGCCGGTGTTGATTGTGTTTGAACGGAGTTGCTGTCCTGGGCGGCACAGACATAAACGGCGAGTACAAGAATGCCTGTCAGTAGGACGGGCAGCGTCCATTTTATGGTGAAGCGTTTCATTTTCGTGTCCTTATATGAGGGTTATTCGAAATCGTAATGCTTCCGGACGGCCTGTGTGATGTGCCAGACGCACTTGAGGCCGACGGGGAAGATGACGTAATCGCCGGGGCCGAAGCTGACGGATTTTCCGGTGGGGGGGCGGTCATAGACGGTGACCCGGCCTTCGAGGATGAGGCATTTTTCGATTTCGTTGTATTCCCAGTCGAATTTGTCCGTGCCGTGCGTCCAGATGGGCCAGTCTTCACACGCCTGAGTTTCCGCGGCGGTGGGTTTGCGTACGACAATGTCTTTTACAGTCGGCATAACGAAGTCTCCTTTCCGAAACAATTCTTTCCCGGGGATTGTAAATTGTAAATTATAAAATGTAAATTGAGAAAAGCGGGGTAAATGTGTTAGAATACGGAAAATTTTTTATTGAAGATAATTGCGGCAGTATAGAATCGGAGTGACCAATGGACAAGACATTGCTGAATGCTATTGTCAATGGGACGGAAAAGAAGGCGAGCCGGGTGTTCACGCTTGTCATTCACGGGCTTATTTTGCTGTCGGCGATATTGTTTTCGATTGAGACGCTGCCGGGCTTATCGACACGGACGAGACACATTTTATATGCTGCCGATGTTGTGACGGTTTTGATTTTTACGGCGGAGTACGCACTGCGGGTTTATGTCTCCCCTCGAAGAGCAGCGTTTATATTCAGTTTTTTCGGCGTTTTGGATTTACTTTCTTTTCTGCCGTTTTACCTTGGGACGGGGATTGATTTGCGGGCGATCCGTATTTTCCGGCTGTTACGATTGTTTCGTATTTTCAAGCTGCCGCATTTTCGCCGAGCAATTAACCGGTTTGGGCGAGCGATGGTGATGATCCGGGAAGAGCTTGTGCTGTTTTTCTGTTCGGCAATGTTAGTGATGTATTTGTCGGCGGTGGGGATTTATTTTTTTGAGCATGCCGCCCAGCCGGACAAGTTCAAATCCGTGTTTCACAGTTTGTGGTGGTCATTGTCCACATTGACGACGGTCGGCTACGGAGATATCTATCCAATCACAGCAGGCGGCAGGATATTTACGTTTTTTGTGCTGATGGCGGGGCTGGGCATTATCGCGGTTCCGGCAGGATTATTCGCGTCTGCATTAGCCAAGGCGAGGCAGGAAGAAGATACGCAAAAAAGCGACCCGGCGGCGGCTGAAAAGAAGTAATTGCAATTTTTTCGAATCCAGCTATTCTCCGCCGGTTACAATTTTGGGAATAGTACTCGGAGATTGAGTTTGCCTATGAAATCGGAACAATTTGAACAGCTTGTGCGGTGGTTTGGGGATTATATTCAGCCGTTTTTCAGCCGGGACGGGGACGAATTTTTGAATGAAAACCTCCGGCTCAAAGAATGTCATACGCACCGTGTCTGCGAGGAGATGCGGTTGCTGGCGGCGGCGCTGAAATTAGACGCCAATGATGCGCGTATCGCGGAGACGGTTGCGCTGCTGCATGATGTCGGACGATTTGAGCAGTTTAAGAAGTATCGCACCTATAAGGATCCCACCAGCGAAAATCATGCGACTATTGCGCTGCGTGTTTTGCGGGAAGAAGGGGTTCTGGAGGAATTGCCGGCACAGGAGCGGAACTGGATTGAGCGGGCGGTGGAATATCATAATAAGAAACTGCTGCCGGAGGGGCTGGACGAGAAGACGGCGCTGTTTGCTAAAGTCATTCGCGACGCGGACAAAATTGACATTTATTATTTAGCCATCGAAAATCTGCGGCGGTACTATGAGAATCCGTGCACGTTTCAATTAGAGATAGAGTTTCCCAATGAGCCGTATTGCTCGCGGGAAGTTCTGGAGGCGGTGGAGCAGGGCAGACTGATCGGCTACGAGGCGCTGCGGACGATGAATGATTTTATACTGCTGCAGGTCGGGTGGGTGTACGATATTTATTTCGATGCGTCGCTGCGGCGGATTGTCGAGCGGCGATTTCTTGAGCAAATGATCAGCCGGCTGCCGGAGACGGATGAAATCCGCCGGGCGACAGGGGCGGTGATGAAATACGTACAGAACCGGCTTGCAGAATAAAGGCTGAAACGATGAAAAAGATTCAGATATTGGGAACGGGATGTCCGAAGTGCAAGCAGTTGGCGGCGTGCGCCGAGCAGGCGGCCAAAGGACTGGGCATCGCGTATGAAATTGAAAAAGTGACGCAGATTAACGATATTATGAAGTTTGGCGTGATGGTGACGCCGGCGCTGGTGGTGGATGGACAGGTGAAGGTGTCGGGCAAAGTACCAAGCGTCGAGGAAATCAAGAACATGATTTGAAATTTCAGATTTGAGATTTCAAAAACAAACTCGACAGGTAGATTGCCAATAAGGTATATAATTCCGCGGTGAAAATGCTATAAATAGGGAATAAAAAACAATGACACAAAAATTCAGAAACGGTTTGATTCTTGCAGCGGTGCTGGCAGGAATTGCGGCGGCGATGGTGCTGCAGAACATTCGCCAAGAGCGGATGATCGAAAAATTCGCCCCCGCGTCGGCTGTCGGCAAGGGCAATCCCGCGCTGCTGGAGCTGGGGTCGCGTGAGTGTGTGCCGTGCAAAATGATGGTGCCGGTACTGAAAGAGCTTGCGGAAAACTATTCCGCACAATTTACGGTGGCATTCAGCGATGTGCGGCAGGACCCGAGCGTCGGGGAAAAGTACGGCATTTCAGTTATTCCCACGCAGATATTCTTTGACAAGGATGGCAAAGAACTGTTTCGGCACGAGGGATTTTTCCCGAAAGAGGATATTCTCGCTAAGTGGAAAGAGCTGGGGATTCAATAAATGCAGGAATTGTTTACACAGCTTACCCGCGCGGTGGAGGGAGCGTGGTTTATTGCTTTATTGGCGTCGTTTGTCTGGGGGATATTGAGCATTATTCTCAGTCCGTGTCATCTGGCAAGTATTCCCCTGATTGTCGGCTTTATTGACGAACAGGGACGGATATCGACGAGGCGGGCATTCTGGATTTCGACATTGTTTGCCGTCGGGATTTTGATAACCATCGCGGCGATTGGGGCGATCACCGCGGCGGCGGGCAGAATGATGGGCAACGTCGGCAAATACGGCAACTATTTTGTCGCCTTGATTTTCTTTGTAGTCGGACTACATCTGTTGGGCGTTATTGGGGCGCCGTGGTCCGGGCCGGGACAGGTGGGAATGAAACGCAAAGGTCTTCTGGCCGCGCTGATTCTGGGGCTGGTATTCGGCATTGCATTAGGTCCCTGCACCTTCGCCTATATGGCGCCGATGCTGGCAGTGACTTTCAAACTTGCTTCGACCAATCTGCTATATGGGATTTTTCTGCTGATGGCGTATGGCGTCGGGCATTGCTCGATAATCATATTGGCGGGAACGTGTACGGAATTAGTGCAGCGCTATATGAATTGGAACGAGAAATCCAAAGGCGCCGTGATTTTGAAAAAAATCTGCGGCGTGCTTGTACTGCTCGGCGGCATTTATCTGATTTATGTCGCCCCTTAACAGGCCAGTGCGTGGAGTTTTCTGTCGCGGATTTCCTCGGCGACCTTGAAGCCTGCGTCGAGTGTTCTTGAGAATACCGGATCAAGAGCGTCTGTTATATGGTGAGCCGAGAGGAAGCTTTCGGCCAAAGTAGTCGCATTCACGAAGCCGTCACGTTTTACTTTTTGCCGCATCCATTGTGCAATCTGTTCTTCTGTCATATCGCTATTCCCGCCAATGATTTTTGATGGCAAATCGTCGTTATTTGTTTATTTATACCACAATATTCTGTTAATAAATCTATTCCTTTATATCGGCAGAATAGGCTGAAAAGGGCGAATTTTTCGGTGGAATTCGTTAATGGGACTGAAAATATCTTTTTTTGACGATTTGTCCGATAAAAATTGAAGAAATTGCGAATTTTTTGCCGATGAATTCGACAGGAAGTAGTGTAATAGTACTGAAAATCAGGAAAAAAGAGTGAATAGGACGCAAACAAATAGAGAAAGTTGCTTGAAAAAGGTTTAATCG
This sequence comes from Planctomycetota bacterium, assembly GCA_016873215.1. Classification (GTDB taxonomy): domain Bacteria; phylum Planctomycetota; class Phycisphaerae; order Sedimentisphaerales; family Anaerohalosphaeraceae; genus Anaeroglomus. Next base: position 11,399 of record VGXU01000002.1, on the reverse strand, counting down.
CATATAAAATAACAGGTATATTATCAGAATTCATGGATGAACTCGGGGGGGCCGAGGGAAAAGCCTATGAGAACCATAGCTGTCATCAATCAAAAAGGCGGCGTAGGGAAGACGACCATCGCTATTAATCTGGCCAGCGCGATGGCGCATCGCGGCCAACGAACATTACTGGTGGACGTGGACCCGCAATCTCACTGCGCAGTGGGTCTTGCGGTGCCGGAAGAGCAGATTGAACAAAGTATGTTCGATGTGCTCATCGGTCAGGCCCGCGGCGAACCGCTGCGGGTGAGTGAAATTTTGTGGAAGATTTCGGAGCGGTTTGAGCTGGCGCCGTCAACGATTGACCTTGCGACGTTTGAGACGCAGACGACGGGACTGGCGGAGCGGGAAAATTGCCTGCGCGATGTTCTGCTTCAACTTCGCAACGAGTTTGATTACGTGGTGATCGACTGTCCGCCGTCGGTGGGACTGCTGACATTTAACGCTCTTCGAGCGGCTAACGATGTGATTGTGCCGGTAGAGATGGGATATTTTTCGCTGCACGGCCTGAGCAAGCAGCTTGAAACGCTCAACGCGCTGTCGCAGCAGTGTCCGGAGCGCGCCAACGTGATGATTCTGGCGAGTATGTATGATATTCGCACAAAGATGGCGCGGGAGATTCTGGGGGAACTTCGCAAGCATTTCGCCGAGCGGATGTTTAAGACGGTTGTCAACTTCAACACGAAATTGAAGGAGGCGGCCAGTCTGGGGCAGCCCATCAGCGAATACGATCCGGCCAGCAAGGGGTTTAAGGATTTTCTGGCCCTGACCGACGAGCTTGTCGGCACGGATACGCAGGTGCACAGGGCGGAGATGGTCAATACGCTGCAGACCCGACTGCAGGCCATCAGCGCCAGCGCCGATGAACTGTTGTCTTCAATTCAGCAGCCGCAGACGTCTATCGAGCCGGACAAAACAAAAACGACGCTCGAGCAAAAGCTGGCTGATTTTTACGGCGTTCGTCAGGACAAAGGCATCGTTATCTTTTCCGCGCTGTACCCGCGGGCGCAGACGGTTCAGATCGCCGGGGATTTCAACGGCTGGAAACCCGAAGCGGCGCCGCTGGAAAAAATCGGCGACGGCGGCAACTGGCAAATCAAACTGCCGCTGAACACAGGCATATATCGCTATCGGCTGGTTGTTGACGGCCAATGGCAGCAGGATCCGTATAATGAAATAACTGAAATGAATCCGTTTGGGGAATTTAATTCCGTCCTGAATGTAGAATAAAAGAAGCGACAAAAAGTTTTACTCTGAAAACGGCGGTGAGTGACTCAACCGCCGTTTTTTTTTGTGGTCAGCACCCATATATCTTCGCCATTTTCTTCTTTTTTTCCGAAACGAAGTTCAGTATTCTGCGTCTAAAAGGGAAATGAAGGTTTTTTTGAAAGGAGAGGTTATGTCTGTACGTACTAACAAAAGCGGAGTTGTTTGGGCGGGAATTTTGATTTGTGTCTGTTGTGCCGGGGTTGCTTGGGCGGAGGAAAAGTCGGCGCCGCCGCCGGACCCGTATGCCAATGTCCAAATTCTGGTGGAGGCGTTTGTGGTGGAGGTACCCACGTCGGCGATGGCCGAGATAGGGATAAGTCCGATTGGGCAGGGGTCAGACGGCATTACCGTCGCCAAACTGGGAGCATGCCTTGTGAGCGACGAAGGCGCCCAGGTCATTTCCGGCATGAAAGTAGCCGTACGACAGCGGAGCGGGGCGACGGCTAAGGAACAAAAAACCAGCTATTACAAACACATCAAGAAGATTGTGGCAATGTCGAACAATGTTCCTGTGACAAGTACCAGTATTCAACATTCGGCCTACGATTTCGGGAAAAGCCTGCGTGCGTTAACCTCCTTTCAGCCTGATTGTTCTATTCGGGTTGAATACGAATACAATGAATCCGGAGTGACGCCGGATGTCGAACATTATGATCCCAATGACGAAACACCACCAAGTCGATATGGATATAACTGGGAAGGCGTGCTTTCTCTGGCATCGGGAGAGCCGACGATTGCGGGGGCAACGCAAAATAAGGACAGCGTGATTTTTCTGATTTTGACGGCGACGGCACAGAATATGCCTGAGGTCAAACAGGCGGAGCCGGACACCGCCGTGCCATCCAATTAAAAAATGTTTTTAGATTTGAAAAAAGGCCGATGTGCATAAGTCGGCCTTTTTGTTTGCGCGAAGGTTTTAACTGCAAAATTATTTATTTAACTCCGCGTCTTTCCGGAGGGCTTGTTCCAGCAGTTCCCGGACTCCCAATTCGTCGGCCCAACATAGTAATTTTTTTTGATCCAGCAGATTTCTTTGTATCCCAATCAATCCGAGAATATCATTCCACTGTTTTTCAGAGGTACAGCCGCCCTGTTTATACCAGTCCAGCTTCAACAGTAAAATATCTTCCGGGCTGACAGCCCAGACTTTGGCGTCGGGTAATGCCGGGATGACGACTTGTCTGCGCCGCTGCAGAAGCTGTTTCTGAAACGGCGTTTCATTGCGGATAAATGCGTCTATTTTAAACGCCGCGGCAATATGAATAACATTGAAACTGCCGCGCTGAATTAACGCCTGCCGGACAGCCTGTGGACTGACATAAAAATTGGAAGAAAGCTTTTTTACCAGTGCATCCGCAACAGACGAAAAAGGTTCCACGGTGACATCGGCATCTTCGGTGAATCGGACTTTTCCATAGACCGAACAGGCCATAGAGCCGCCCAGCGCATAAACAATCCCAAGCTCATCAAGAATGGCCAAAAAATCCGCCAGAGCTTTTAATTCACCGGGGGAGTTTGTCTGCGGCTTGTTTTCCATAGACTTCTGTAAACAGAGCGGCGCCAAGATGCTGCCGTTTCCACAATATTTCCAATTGTTCCGTGGAGGCCTGTGGGTGACGCATAGCCAGCCCCGCCAAAGCAAGTGATTTGCCGGTCTGATACGCCTCAAAAACCCGCAGCAGCTTTTCGCCGGGCGAGAGACGGCGATATAATTCCGTCAGCACGGCTTCGGCATCGGGATTGGTATCATTAGGCGACATTTTATTTATTTAACTCCGCGTCTTTCTGGAGGACTTTTTGGGTTTGTTCGGCGCGAAATTTGACGAGTTTGTCGGCCAGGGATTTATCCGCGAGGGCGAGAATCTGCACGGCGAAAACGGCAGCGTTTTTTGCGCCGGCCTTACCGATGGCCATTGTACCAACGGGCATTCCGGGCGGCATCTGGACGGTGCTGAGCAGGGCGTCAAGTCCGCTGGGGCCTTCGGCGGCCTGAAGCGGGACGCCGATGATGGGCAGCGTTGTATGTGCGGCCATGGCGCCTGCCAGATGGGCGGCCATGCCGGCGGCGGCGATGATAACCTGGATGCCGTCAGCTTTTGCTTTCTGGGCGAACTCCACCGCCTGCGTGGGTGTTCGGTGAGCGGACAATACCCTCACAATCGGGTCGATGCCGAAGTATTTGAGCTGATCCACGCAACTCTGCATTACGGGCAGGTCGCTGTCGGAACCCATCAGAACCGCCACGGGGGAATTTTTGCCGGCCATTGTTTTTCCTCGCATAAATAGATAGAATGTACGTACCGAATATATCGGTAATCAAGGCGGCTTTCAAGGGAAATTCGATGATGATTCGCAAACCAACAGTGGCGGGACAATTTTACGGCGGTTCGCAGCAGGAATGTCTGGACGAGATTGTCGAGTGCCTGCCCGCAGACCTGATTAAGACGGAGCTGCCGGCGAGAATTGTCGCGGGCATTGTGCCGCACGCGGGGTGGCTGTTTTCCGGCAAGGCTGCGGCGCTGGTTTTCGCAGCGGTCAAACAAGTCAATAAGGCCGTCGATACCTTTATTGTTTTCGGCGCATCGCATCGCTGTTATGAAACCTGTCCGGTGATTTATCCGGGCGGCGCGTGGGAAACGCCGCTGGGACGGATTTTAATTGATGAGCCGCTGACGCAGGAATTGATTCAACTGGGGGCCAAACCCAACGCAGAGGCGCATCGTTATGAACACAGCATTGAGGTGCAGATTCCGTTTATCCAGTATTTGTTTCCGAGTGCAAAATTAGTCGCGGTAATCATGCCGCCGGGGCCGGAGCGTTATGAATGCGTGTTCGGGCGGAAGGTCGGCGCGCTGCTGAAGGATTCGTGCGTGAATGCCGTGTGCATCGCCTCGACGGATTTAACGCATTATGGCCCGCGTTATGGATTTTATCCGCAGGGGTCCGGGGCGGAGGGCATTGCATGGGCGCACGAGGTCAATGATATGAAATTTATCGAAAGCGCGTTGAAGATGGACGCGGAGCATCTGGCTGAATCGTCGTTGCGTAATGAAAACGCGTGCGGGCCTGCGGCGGCGGCGGCGGCGGTCGCGGCGGCTGAGGTAGCCGGGAGCAAAAAAGGGATTTTGCTGGCGCATACCAACAGCGCCGAGGTAATGCAATCGCATTATCACCAATCCAGCAGTGAATCGGTGGGTTACGCGGCGATTGTTTTTTAGCCCATTTTCGTTAAAAACCCCCGGAAAAATCGCTATTTGTTTCACGCCGGTATTTTTTTTCGCAATAAACCTGCCCGGCTGTCCGTCTGTAATTCTGTAAATCCGGCCGGATTTGTAATGGACAGCAGCGCGTAACGACACGGACTATAAACCTTAACATGGTGTATTTTCAGAAAGGAAATCAATATGTTCAAGAAGATGATTATTATTGCAATCGCAACCGCCGCGGCGGTGTGGGTGTTTGCAGCACCGGGGACATGGGGCAAAGAAACTCCGGCAGCCGAAAAGGAAGCCAAGGCTCCGACCGTACAATTTGGCCGCTGGCTGAATGATTTTCGCGCGGCCTATGAACAGCGTGACGGGGAAAAGATGGATCAATTGATAAAGGGCATTGAAGCCAGGCAAAAAGAAATGCCCGCTATGCCGCAGATTGAGAAATGGCTGGGCAAGATTAAGGGAGCTTATCAGGCGCAGGACGCTAAGAAGATGGGACAGTTGCTCGACAATGCAGACCGGATGCGTGAACAAATTCGCGGACGCATTGGGCAGAACATGATGGCGCGGCGAGGTCGCGGCGATGAGAATTTCGGCGAACGCGGCAGACGTTTGGACGGTCCGCGAGGTCAGGATTTTGGCGCGCCGGGAGACCGGCCTGACTTTGGCCGCCAGCGCGGTTATAATCGGCAGCGGGATAATTTCAGGTCGGGTGATACTGAGGGCCGGCCGGAACAATTTCGCTTTCGCGGCGGGATGCCTGGGGCCGGCGAATTCGAAGGCCCGCGTGCGATGCGTCGATTTGAGCCGCAGCGTCCGATGAGGTTTGATGAATATGGGCCGCAACGTTTTGCGCCCCGCGAACCGATGGGATACGGCAGGATGATGCCGCGTCGGCAGGATGGCAATGAAAGACCTCGGGGTTTGGCTCCGATGTTTAACGATGGACCCGGACGGCATGATAGGAGGCCGATGAACGGTCGTTTTGCTCCGCGGATGCGGCCGGAGTATGGTCCGCGTTATGATGGACCGCGGAATTATCCGCAGGACCGGCCATCGCAGGAATATGACAGAACTGTACCGAGAGATTTTTGGTATTAACCGTTTCTAAAAAGAGATGCTTTCCATTGTGAAAGCCGACTTGCCTGAGAAGGAGGTCGGCTTTTTTATGCGCCGTGAAAATAAATCGCCGCATTTTTCATACGGTGAAAATGCGACGCGGAAGAGCGGATGAAATGATGATATCGTTTTAACTTTTAGTGGAGAAGGTTTTTTTCCCGCCAGCGGCGGACCAGGACCCGTCAGGTCATCGGACGGTTTTGCAGAGTACACGCAGGTTTTGAACTGTCGCGGCCCCATATTGTTTTCCTTAAAAAGATTTCGTTGTCAAACACGGAAAACGGTCTCTACTCAAACTATAAAAAATAAAAAAGGCCCTGCAAGAACCTACTGAGGAAAAAAGTTCTTTTTGGGCTTTCGGCGGATCGTGTCCGTTTTTGAAATTCCCCGGCGGACTTTTGAGGCTTCGGCTGCAATGCACATTTTTGGCTGGCATAAAAACCTCCACGATACAGTTTTTATTATAACGGTCTGATAATAGCGGACGTTAAGAAATGTTTTTTTTAGATTGCCGGCGGACCACGGCCCGCTTCCACTGCTTCGTAATAATGTGTTCTGCGAGATTCCATTTTTCCCCCCAGACGAAATAAGTGCCAAATCATCTGTTCTTTATTAAAGGTGAGTATATCAAAATTGGGGTTTTGCTTCAAGCGTATATCAAGGAAATGTTAAGTATTTTCGTTTGTTTTCTTAAAATATGCCGCTTTTTATCAAAATTGAATATATTATAAGACGGATTTTGTTTTTGTCTTAAATTTTTCCTTGTTTTTTCGTTATGGCATATCTTCGGGGTACATAAAGTGGGGCATTCTGCGGACTTTGCCGTCGGTATCGACGCAGGCCAGAATGGAGGTACCTTCGGCGAGAATGACGCCGGTGGATTTGCGTTTGAGGACGTAGGTATGTTCGACGCGGGCGCTGGTGATATTGGTGCAGGTGGTGGTCAGTTCAAGCTTTTCGTCATAAAAGGCGGGTCGGCGGTATTTGCACGTCAATTCGGCGACGACAAAGAAAACGCCTGCTTTTTCGAGATCGCTGTATGCCAGGCCATTGACGCGGAGGAGTTCAGTCCGGCCCATTTCGAACCAGGCGGGATAGACGGTATGATGCACAACGCCGGCCTGGTCTGTTTCGACATAGCGGGGGATGATTTCGATGGTGTGCTGCTGAATTTTCGTACAGGGCGGAAATTCCATTGGTTTCATCTGGTATTCGCTGCTTCGCGGTTTGACTCGCATAGGCGTTCCTTATGATTTTGATTTATGCCGTCGCCGACGCTCCGGGCTTGTTATTTTCTCAACAAAATATCATAATCGGCGTGGTTTTCAATAGTCCTGCGGGAAATTTATTGCCGCCGGCGTGGCGGCTTTTATAATGGCTGAAATTATCCAAAGGATTTTAATGGAACGATGGACAATACAAAAACTGCTGAACTGGATTACGGAATTTCTGACGCAGAAGGGCATTGAGGCCCCTCGACTGTCGGCGGAACTGCTGCTGACGCATGTACTGGGGTTATCGCGGATAGAGCTTTATACGCTATTCGACCGGCAGGTGGAGCCGGCTAAATTAGAGACGCTTCGCGCCTTAGTCAAACGCTGCGGTGAGCATGAACCGGTGGCGTATCTGGTGGGGCAGTGCGAGTTTTATTCGCTGCCGCTGAAAATCACGCGGGATTGCCTGATACCCCGGCCGGAAACGGAATTGCTGGTGGAGCGGGCGGTTGAGTTTTTGCGTAAACGTCCCGGCGCACAGGAGGTATTGGATTTGTGCACGGGCAGCGGATGTATCGCGGCGGCTGTGGCGAAAAACTGCAAAGACTGCTCCATTATTGCCACGGATATTTGTGATAAGGCATTGGCGACGGCGGCTCAAAACCTGTCGTTGCTGAAACTGACCGAGCGGGTTCGGCTGCTGTGCGGGGATTTATTCGACCCGATTATCGCGGGGCTGGACGCGGCGAAATTCGATTTAATTATGTCAAATCCGCCTTATGTCAGCGACGCGGAGTTTGCGAAGTTGGATAAAAATGTCCGGGATTACGAACCGCGACGCGCTTTGTATGGCGGCACAAACGGGCTGGATATTTATCGGCGGATAGCCGATGGGGTTGGCGATTTTCTCAAGGCCGACGGTGCGATGATGCTGGAAATCGGCTATGCGCAGGGCGAGGCGATCCAGAGTCTTCTTGAAGCGACAGGATTGTTCGCGGATATTCGCATTGAAAAAGATTCATCTCGAAATGACCGCGTAGCCATCGCTAAACGGAAATGATGGATGGCAAAGAAAAAACGGCGTCGCGGGTGCGGCGCCGTTTCAATGCATCTTATGGCTCTATCGGACGATTAAGTCCTGCTGCATCGGGCTTATTTTTGTTTTTCAGCGGCAGCCTTGAGTTCCTTGACCTGGGCATCAAGCTGTTTGATGCGGTCGTCTTTTTCCTTGTTTTTGACTTCCTGTTTTTCGAGCATTGTGCGGATGGCTTCCAGCGCCTTGGTCTGTGTTTCCTGTTCTTTGGCTTTGGATTCGGCCATTTTGGTTTCCGCCTGGGCGAGTTTTTCATTGGCCGCGGCGATATCCGCCTGGGCCTTGTCCACTTGTGCTTTCAGGGCGGTGTTTTCCTTTTGGCAACTGACCAGTTGCGCATTTTCGCAGCCGCATAAAATCAACAAACTTATCATCAGCATCCCTATTGCCAGTTTCTTCATTGTTTCATCCTTTCGTAAAAGTATTGATTCCGAGTTTTGTCTTATTCCGTATCGCGGCCTATTGTACCACAGGCGGTGCCCTGTCCGCAAGGGTCTGGATGGCAAATTTGCCGTCCACGGAGCAGGGTTTAAAACCAGGTAAATTCGTCTTCGCTAAAGCCGCGACGAAAACAAAACCGCCGCCAGGCGTGATGCCCGGCGGCGGTTTCTTATAATAAGAACCTCTTTATCAGAGGTTGTGTAACTCCTTATACATCATGCTCTAAGAACAAGAGTCCAGCCAATTTTGGGCAAACAGCGCGAAATCCGACAATTTTACATACCCGTCACAATCCAAGTCCGCCACATTAAATCTGTCGCCAACTGAGCCGGCCCACAGCCAGTTTAATGCAAATTCCGCAAGGTCGGACAGATCCGTTATCCCGCTCTGGTCAAAATCGCTGCATCGGTTGCACGGTTTCGGGACGAGGTAAATAGTCGTCGAACCTGCTATCGAAGGCTGCCAACTCATTCCGCCATCGACACTCAGTTCTGTGAAAACGTCAAAGAAGCTCTCAATATTGTAATTGCCGCTGAGTAAACTGCGTTCACTCGTTCGTCCCAGCGAGGCTCTCGTCGGGCTTTCGCGAAGCCTGATAAACGGCGGCAAGCCGCCGCCGTTGATATTAAGCTGGAGCATCTCGGTGTCGTAATATTCCGTCACGCCGTCTCCGCCAAGCCGGCCGGTCATCTGGAAGGTGATCGTGGCGCTGGTGACGACCGGATTAAACGTCGCTCCGCCGTCCGTTGAAATCATCATGTCCACCATTGTATCACAGGTGTGCGTGGCCGTGAAGCCAGGCGGCGGGGGCGGGATGCTCTGTGTAAACCTGCTGATCACCACGTCTTTGAGGACGACACCTATTGCATAATACGCAAACCACTCTTCATCATGCACATACTGTCCGGTTGCCGGCTGCAGATTTGGTGTCGGGAATGGATTGGACGGCGCAACCGCCCGTGCTTCAACATGGCCCGCTTGGCCGGCCGGCTGCCAGGTCTGACCGCCATCAAAAGTGATTTCCGTAAAGATGTCAAAGAAGCTTCGAATCCTGTAGCCGTCTCCGAAAGCATGAATCTTGATGCTGCCTTCACTGATGCGCGTCGGACTTTCGCGCACCATCACACCCGCCGGCAGGTCACCGCCGGAAATATTCATCGCCAGCAATTCGGTCTCGTACGTAGCACGCCCATTGAAATCCCGGGAATGATACGTCTTGACCGTCAGAATCGCCGGGGTTCGGCCCGGAGAGAATTTCAGGCCGCCATCGGTCGAGAAAAGATAATCCACCTGTGCATCGTATGAATGGATTACCGTCGCACCCAGGGCAGGCGGATTTATCCAATCACTGAACCGTTTGCATTGCACATCTTTGAGAATAATCCCGGAGGCGTAGGACTGCCATATAGGATTAGTCGAAACATCCTGACTGACCGGACTCGGCAGCTTTGTGGATGGGGCAAACATCGGCGAAACCGCCGCCGGGTCAAGATGAAGTTCCACATATCCCGACGAGGCCGAAGAGAACCAACTCATTCCGCCATCAAGACTGACTTCCGTGAAAATATCGAAGAAGCTGCTGATTTGATAACCGCCGACAACCGGCCTAATGCGAGCCTGACCAGTGGACATTAAGGTGGGGCTTTCGCGAACCATCACACCCGCCGGCAATCCGCCACCTGAGACGTTCATCTGCATCACCTCAATCCGGTAGATATCTTCCCCTCCGCTGCTGCTGGAATAGGACATCTGAATCGTATTGGTTACATTGGCTGTTACCGGCTGGAAAGTCATTCCGCCGTCGAATGTAATTTCGAATTCCGCCTGAGAATTAAAATTGTGCACGACCGGCAGGCCGCCCGGCGGCGGAGGCACAATCGACGAAGAGAAGAAATGGTTGCTCCAGTTTCGGATGATAACGCCCATCGGGTAAAGTGCAAACCCCTGGCCGAGATCCGTATTATACATGCCGTTAAGCGGCGGCAGCAGGTTGGTTGTGAAGAAATGCGGCGTCTGCGCCCGGTTAACGGTAACCCTGAAGCTGCATACGGCAACCTGGTCGCAAATATCCGTGGCAACACATTTGACCGTCGTCGTGCCGACCGGAAATACGCTGCCGCTGGGCGGATTACAGTTAATCATTATCGGCGGACAGCCTCCGGTGACGGTTACCACATAGTTGACCACTGCTCCGCCGGGGTCTGTTGTATTCACCGTGATGTCAGGCGGACAGATGATATTGAGAGGTTCTCCCATGAGGTTAACGGTTGCCGGACCGAGCACTGTAGGCTGCCAACTAAATCCGCCATCGAGGCTGATTTCCGTGTAAATATCAAAAAAGCTTTCGGTATCATATTTGCCGCCGGTTGTCCCGTGCTGGCTGGTTCGTCCCAGCGAGGCTCTCGTCGGGCTTTCACGAATCCGGAAACCCAGCGGTAAATTGCCTCCGCTGATATTAAGCGCCAGCATTTCCGTATTGTAATATGTTGCGGTTCCGTCCGTCCGGTTCCATGCTGTATAAACAGTGACGTTGGCCGGAGCCGTGATTGGCGTAAATGTCAGTCCGCCATCCATTGACATCATCATATCCACTGTCGCATTGAAGGTATGGGTATCGTTGCCGCCCGGCGGCGGAAGCGGGAAGGATGATGTGAAGTTGCGCAATACCGCATTTTTGAGAACGACACCTGAGGCATACAATGAAAACAGCGAACCATGATCAACATACCGGCCGCATGATGGCGGCAGATTAGGCGTTGGGAATGGATGGGGCGGCGCGACAGTCTGCGCCTCGACATGGCCTGCGCTGCTGGTTGACGGATACCAGGTCTGGCCGCCATCGACACTCAGTTCCGTGAAGATATCAAAAAAACTGTGAATCTGGTAATCGCTCGGCAAAGTCTCGATAGCAATACCGCCGACACTGGCCTTGGTTGGGCTTTCACGGATCATAATACCCATCGATGTCAGGTCGCCGCCGGAAATATTCATCGACAGCATTTCGGTGGTATA
>VGXU01000001.1 GCA_016873215.1 Planctomycetota bacterium | reverse complement strand
CAAGTGACAGTAAAATATCACTGTAGGATAATAGCCAGTTCAAATCGATAACAGTTGTTTTTTGCTGTAATATCATGCAATTAAAATAGTTATATCATAACAGTCTCAAGTTAATGGGACAGTATTGATTCTAAATTCTCAATTTCCAAAAAATTTTAATTTTTAGGAGAAATTTCTCCCGCCTCCGACATTATATATTATATAGCACAGCCGCCCTCGGCTGTGAGGGGTGCAGTAGCCCGGAACGGAAGGATAAACAGTAGCGGCAAGCGCAAGCGAGCCGATTTAGAAGGAGCCTAAAAGGGCCGAAGGAAAGGTGTTTGCGTGTCGCAGTAATCTCATCATCCGTGTCATAAATCTCCTATATTACCAGGTTGCATTTTTTTCGAAATTTTGAAGATTGGATTTCGAACGCGGTAGTGCTATGCGCGCCCGGTAAAAAGGGGGTGTCAAAAAAGCGCTTGTTTATATACTGTTTGTATATCATTTGCACTCGTTTCTACCTCGTTTGTACTCATTTCTACCTCATCTGTGATAACTTTCTATGCCAAAATGCAAAAAATTTTACCCATTTTAACATTTTTTAATGGCGTATTTTGTCTCAAAAACGCCATTTTTACAGGTCTAAAATTCAAATAAAAATATCTATAACTCATTTTATAATAAAAGATTAAATTAAATTTAACATTACACATTAAAACACATCACAAAAACTAAACACACCATTTTAACTAAAGATTTTTTTATTGCATCACCGATAAGTTCTCTGTAAATTGTATTTTGCCTAAGTTAACATTCTTGCAAAGTATAAAATCGTTTCAAGTGAATATAGTGAACTAAGTATTGGTTTTTGGAGGTATTATGGTAAAGGAATTTGTGCTTGAACGTTATCTCAATGCTCTTCTGGACGGCAATCGTATTGAATGCAGGTCTATTATTGAAGAGGTTTTACAGACGGGCAACCCGGCCAACCGCGTTTATATGGACGTCATTTGGCCCATTATGATCGAGACAGACCGCCTATATCGCCAGGGTCAGATTGATTCGGCCCAGGAAGCCTTCGCCTCCCGCATCAACCGCACCATCGTCAGCCAATTACAGAACAAACTCCCCCGCCGGGCCGGCAAAAACAAGAAAATCGTCGTCTGCACCGCCACGAATGAAAAAGCCGAACTGGGCGGCCAGATGATTGCCGACCTCTTCGAAAGCGACGGCTGGGAGACACGATTCCTCGGCGGCAGCGTCGGGAACGACGACATCACAAGCTTTATCCACGCCTTTGTGCCCGATATCCTGCTGATTTACGGCATTGACGGCAAAGATGCCCCGGCAATTCGGCTGTTAATCGACTCCATCCGTGACATCAATGCATTTCCGGATATGCGAATTATGCTTTCCGGCGGTGTTTTCAGCCGGGCGGAGGGCTTATGGGAGGAAATCGGCGCCGATATGTATGCCGAAAGCGCCGCCGAGGCGGTTACTCAGGCCAACGCCGACCCGCAAAGCCTGCCCAAGCCCGTACGAACCATCAAACAGCGAAGCCGGCTTGGCGGCAGTGAAGAATCTCTGACAGAGACCTTTTCCGGCTAATCTCAAGGTGCGGAACTGTCGCACTTTATAACGACGCCGGAAGTCGCATTTGTGACAAAAAAATATGATATTCTTATTGCATTGTGCAATACTGAAGGCTATAAGAGTAGTTTTGTTTATTGCGGAAAAACAAGGTACTTGGTACGAGGCGGTGAAATATGATTCTTACGCAAATTCTTCAGCCGAGCTGCATTGCGGCTCCGCTGAAAAGCAAAGACAAAGATTCGGTTATTGAAGAGCTGGTCAACATCCTGGCCTCAGCCGGCCAGGTTAAAAACGCTATGGCGGCGCTGGAAGCCGTGATGGAACGCGAGCAGACCCGCAGCACGGGTATCGGCTCGGGCATTGCCGTTCCTCACGGCAAGTGTGCAGCGGTCGAAGAACTGGTGATGGCGGTCGGCATCGCTGCTGATCCCATCGAATTTGCCAGCATCGACAATAAGCCCGTCAGTATTATCGTTCTTTTGATTTCGCCGCTGGATAAGACCGGGCCGCACATTCAGGCCCTGGCGCGTATCAGCCGATTGCTGCTGGATGAACCGTTCAAAGCTAAATTAGAGAAGGCCTCTTCACCTGAAGAAGTTTACCAGCTCATCAGCACCAAAGAAAACGAATAGTCCTTCGCCGTCAACAATGCCCCTCCTCGCTTAATCCGATATGCGCAGGCATTTAGAAATTGCCGGCAGGAAATCATACCTTTATTGATAACGGTACAATTGAATCCTCTGACTTTCGCTATACGTTCCTTCCTGAATGTTGAGAATCCCAGCCTTTGCTCATGCTTTGATATGATTACTTCGCGACTTTTATGAAAGTTTTCGGGCTTACGTTTTACAGGTTTCCGCCATATAATTTAGGATGTGTTTTTATTTTATATTCGTCTAAATTTAGCCCTATAATAAGAAGATAAGGGGTTCGGATTCAGCGCCTTAAAATTATGGACAAAAAACATCTCTTTTTGGTTGGATTTTCAGAATAAAGAGGCATAAAGTTTTTGATTTTTTATTAGAATTCTGTTAAAATGCAGTTCTTCGGGGATGTATAGTAATAGCGGAGAAGAAGATAAAATTTAGGTCGGGGGAAAAATAGTTTAATATGCGAAAAACTGAAGGCAATCGCCCCAAAACCCAGAGTTTGCCTTCCAGTCAGCTTGAGACGGTGGCCCGGGGAAATTCCCCGCATAGCGGCGGCTTAAGGACTGTTTACGTTCCGCGCCCGGTCCTGAACACGATGCTGGCCAAGCGGTATGAGCTTAAATACCGTATTCCCGAGCGGATGGCGTATGCCGTGAAAGGTTTTATCTCCGCTTTTTTGAATCCTGACCCTTATTCGAGTATCCGCCCTGACGGGCAGTACCCGATATGCAGTTTGTATCTGGATTCGAGGCAATTTCGCTTATTCCGTGAAACGCAATTAGACAAATGCAATCGATTCAAGCTTCGTATCCGAACGTATGACGATGAGCCGCAAAGTCCTGTTTATTTTGAGATCAAGCGTAAATTAAACCGAATCATTTATAAAAGCCGGGCACGGGCTTCCAAAGACCGGGTCGGTGATATTCTGCGTGGACATTATCTTCCGCCGGAGGCGACGGAAGCGGACCGCACAGCGCTGCGGCAGTTTGTGCATTATATACAGTGCCTGATGGCCCGGCCGGTCGTGCTGGTGCGGTATATGCGGGAAGCGTTTGAAAATCGCACGGATGCGCGGGTGCGAGTGACATTTGACCGACAACTATGTTCTATGGCTATGGATAAACCCGTTATTAAGCTAAACGGCCCCGGATGGAAACCGCTTCCGATTGATTTTGTCATTCTGGAAATCAAGTTCACGGGGCAGTTTCCATCGTGGCTGACCGATATGGTTCGGCTGTTTGAACTGAATCGGCAGGCGATGTCAAAATATTGTCAGTCGGTGCAAAACATTGTGCCTATGGGAATGTCTTTCCTGTAAACAGAGGTAAATATGGATAAATTGTGGCAGATTCTGAATGGGTATTCCATCAGTCCGGAAATGGACGTATGGTCGGTTCTGCTTTCGCTGCTGTTGGCATTTGTGCTGGGTCAGGTTCTGGCCTGGGTCTATTATTTTACGCACAGCAGCCTGTCGTATTCCAAATCGTTTGTACAGTCGCTGATTATCATCACGCTGGTCATTACGCTGGTGATGACGACGATTTCAGGCAGTTTTGTCATCGCCGTGGGGCTGATGGGTGCGCTGTCGCTGATTCGGTTTCGTAATATTATCAAGGACACGCGCGATATCACGTTTCTGTTCTGCGCGGTGGTAATTGGCATGGCCTGCGGTTCCCGGCGATACGCCATTGCCATTATCGGCACTGTCGGGCTGTGTCTTGTGCTGCTGTATCTTCACTGGGCGAATTTCGGGATGTATCATTCTTATAACGCTTTTCTGCGTTTTACGCTTCGCGGGGCAATCGACCCTAATCATCCCCTACTGCAAACACTGAAACGGTTTTGCCGGACGTCCACGCTGATTTCGTCCAATTCATCAGGGATGGAGGACGACAGCACGGATTACGCGTATCAATTATCGCTGCGCACGATGACGAAAAATGAATTGCTGCTTTCAGAAATTCATAAAATTGACGGAATTTATAATGTGAGCATGACAACCCAGGAACAATTGCTGGAGATGTAAGAGTGATGTTGAAAAACAAGGGAACGGCCTCAAGTAAAATTTTGCCATTCGTCATCTGGCTGGCGGCGGTCGCCGCGGTGGTGACGCTGTACACACAGAGAGTAAACAGCTTTACAACGATGGGGCTGGCGGTTGCGCGGACACAGACAGTTTCAGCAACGGACAGCAGTATTATCCGGCACATCGCGGTTAAGGCCTGCCAGCCGGTGCGTAAAGGGGATGTGCTGGTGATGCTGGAACTGGGCAATCCTATGGAGAATGAATACGCGCATTCCTTAGCCGAGGCGAAAAAAGTGACAGCACGTGCCGAACTGGAACGGCTCAAGTCTGAATTGTCGGCAATGCAGGAACAATTATCCGCTGAAACAACACAGCGGCAGACCGATGAAAATCTTCGCTGTCAGCAGCTTGTGCTGGATGTCAACCGGGCTCGTGTTTCATTGCTGGAAAACAAAGCCGCACTCGAAGCTGACCGCGGTCTGCTGGCGGGGCTGGAACAGGAAAAAGCTGTGCTGGAAGAACTGCTCAGTAAACAGGCCGTGGAGCAGTACGAAGTCCAGAAAATTCGAGTTGAACACGAAAGCCTTGCCGGTAAAGTCAAAGCGGAAGAAGAATTGCTGGCCCAGACCCAGACGGATTTGAATCAGGCGCAGGAACGGCTTAATCAATACACCGCTTCGGCGCCGACGGCATCCATGGAGCCGATTCGCCGGCGGCTGGAGCCGTTTGATAAAGCGATTGCGGTGCAGGAAAAATATATGGAGGAGTTAATCGCTCCTTCGTATCTATGGACGGTCAAGGCGGAGTTTGACGGCATCGTGGGCAGTATTGCCTGCGCGGAAGGTCAGGCGGTGAATGCCGACTTGCCGATATTGACGGTGACCAGTCCTGCCGCCGAGTATGTCACGGTCTGGCTGGATCCGCAGCAGGCCGGCCTGATTCGGGAAAAAATGCCGGTGGAAATCATCAAGGTCATCGCCCCGCGCGCTGTTTTTCACGCGGAGGTGGCTTCGATGGGGTCGGCGTTTGAATTGCTTCCCGAACAATTATGGAAAACCGCCGGGGTTCCTCAGTGGGGTCGGCCGGTGCGCATTCCCGTATCCGCGGAAATGCGTTTGCTGGGCAATGAAATCGTCGGCGTGCACGGACTGTAGAAACCGGACCGTCGGTGACAGAGTATCTCCGGACATCTTTTTTTTATGAGAAAAAACAGGTATGACAATATCGGCAGATGGAACGCCTTTTTTTATATTTTAGCAGGTATCAGCGGCCTGTGGTGGTTTGGCGGCTGCGGAATGAGCCGGCACAAGGCCTCTCTGCAGGCCGATGAGAAAGTCTATGATATCATCAACCGAAACTGGCAGGATTCTTTCGGAGCCAACACCAACTACCGGTTGAATGATCCCAACACAACCGCGAACCCCAACAACATCATTCCGGCAACCCTTTCAAAGACAGGCAAGCTGAGCCTGGCGGATGCAATTCAACTGGCGGTAGCCGTCGGTCCGGAGTATCAACTGGCCCGTGAACAATTATACCTGACGGGCCTGGAGCAGACGGAGGCGGAACATTTGTACAAGCTGACGCCGTTTGCCTCTCTGGCGGCGGGACAGTCGATGACCCGCGAATCCAGCACCAGAACCGCCCGGATGTCTGAAAATGAAATTCGCGGCGGGCAGGCAACGGCAGGGATTAGCCAATTGCTCGCCACCGGCGCGGTATTGACGACCGATTTGACGCTCGGGTCTTTCGACGTGGTTTCGGGTACTTATCGCAGCGGGCCGGCGTCAATTTTTCAGGCAGCGATTTCGCAGCCTCTGCTGCGGGGGGCCAACCGTGTCGTTGTGCTCGAAACACTGACTCAGGCACAGCGTAATACACTGTACGAAATCCGGGCCTTCAATCGGTTCCGTAAAACATTCTATGTCTCGGTGGCGGACGATTATTATCGTATTCTTAAATACTCCCGGCAGGTTGATAACGCTGGTGAAAATCTGCTGGCGCTCAAAACAATAGTGCAGAAAATGGAGACTCTGGCCAAGGTTGGGATGATACCGCAGTTTGACCTGGAACGAGCCCGCCAGAATGCCTTGAAAGCCCACGATGATTATTCCCAGATTCGGCAAATTTGCGAAGAGGCACTGGACCTGTACAAGAATCGGCTATTGATTCCGCAAGCTATGGCTATCGAGCTGGATATGAACGAGTGGTATGAATTGGAAAAGATGGCATCTTCTGAGATATCCATCAGTGAACAACAGTCGCTGGAGGCGGCGTTTTCGGCCCGGCTGGATTTAGCCAATGTATTCGACCAGGTTGAGGATGCCAAACGGCACGTGGAAGTAGCCGCTGATGCACTGGGGATGGATTTGACGCTGGTGGGAGTGGCGTCGCCGGCTTCTCATCAACGGTTCACTCTTGGCGCCGAGGCCGGTGATATGCAGCGCACGCAGGAACGATATGAACTGGGTCTGCGGGCCAATCTTCCGCTGGACCGACTGGCGGAACGTAATAATTACAAACGGATGCTTATCGCCCTGATGCAGGCGCAGCGGATGCACCAACTGCTCAGCAATCAGGTTGAAATGGAAGTCCGCAAGGCATGGCGGGATATGAATCAGGCCAAAAACAGGTTGGCGACTCAAAAACAGGCCCGTGAACTGGCCGGCAAGCGTCTGGATGATACGCTGCTTTTAATGCAGTACGGTAAGGCTAACGCGACGGATGTACTGGACCCCCAGCGGGATTATTTCGTGGCGCTGGATAACTATGCGGCGGCCCTGTCCGATTTTGGGATTGCCAAGATGAAATTTCTGCGGGATACGGAAATACTGTGGATTAACCCCGAAGGCCGGTACGAACAGCGGATTGCGATGGAACAAAAGCAGTCCGATCTTCAGAAACAGAACTAAAAACAGAAGATGGGTGAAATTATGTGCGGACTTAAAAATTTATTCGCGGCTTGTCTGATTCTGAGTTTTACAGGAAGAGTTTTCGGCGCCGATGTTATTCTGAATGAATACAACGCCGTGGATTCGGGCAGTTATCTCGGCGGAGGAAATGCCCTATTGGATAATAATGGCACCTGGGCCTCGGATACTTATTTCGGAAGGGTTGCGGGTAATGGGGGCGACTGGTTCGAATTAGTCGTCATTAAAGATCACCTGGATATGCGAAGCTGGAAGCTGGATATTTATATCGGGGGCGTGTTGGACAATACTCTGAATCTGACTAATCACAGCATCTGGTCTGATTTGCGCAGCGGAACGATTATCACCGTTTCCGAAGATGTTCCGAACGATATCAGTTACAACCCTGCGGCAGGCGACTGGTGGATCAATGTCCAGGCAAAAGACGGCGCCAATGGACTCTATATCGAAGCCTCCAACTTCCCCGTTAACGACAATAACTGGCAGCTTCGCATCAGAAACGCCAGCGGCACTGTGATATTCGGCCCTGCGGGTGAAGGTATCGGTTCCGCCGGAGTCAACCCTACGGAAATATTCAGACTGGAAACTAATCCAAATGCTTCCATTACTCCTGCTTCTGAAGATTATGACGATGCTGACAGCCTCAGCACATTTGGTTCCCCCAATCAATGGGGCCAGCAGGATATGTTTGCTTTACGCAGTGTCATAAACGGGGCTTCCTCGCTGACTCTGCTGTCTCCAAACGGCTCGGAAACAATCGCCGGCGGCACAGCTTTTAATATTAAATGGTACACTTCGGGATCTATCGCTAATGTTCTTATTGAGTATTCCATTAATAACGGCACTTCATGGTCGGCGGTCAATCCGCAAAACGTCGGTAATACCGGAAACTATAACTGGCTTGTGCCTGCAGTAGCTTCATCACAGTGTCTGGTGCGGGTCAAAAATGCCGCTAATTTCGCTGTCTTTGATGTCAGCAATGCAACCTTTACCATTCGGGAAAGCACCCTGACTTTACTGTCCCCCAATGGCTCCCAAATTTTAGCGGGCGGATCAGATTACGATATTACCTGGAGTTCCACGGGAATTGTGGATGGGGTGGACATTGAATTTTCATTTGACGGCGGCGATTCATGGTCAAATGTCAATCTGCAGGATGTCGGCAACACCGGCAGCTATCCCTGGCTTGTGCCGACAGTGAATTCCAATTTATGCCTCATACGGATCAAAAACACGGCCGATTCGGCCGTGTCGGATATCAGCAACACACCTTTTGCAATCTATGACTGTGACGTGGATGGCGATGTGACTGGCGACTGTTTTGTCAACCTTAACGACCTTGCTGTAATGGCGGCGTCCTGGCTGGACTGCGGCAATCCTTACAACCCGGATTGCCTGTAATAAATGCTTTTTAAACCATTAAAAGCCCCGTTTCCAGCGAAAACGGGGTTTTTTTTGGCATCTCAAAATTTCTGAAAATTCTTCAAAAAAGGGCATATTGGTAAAACTTCGGTAACAAATGGAGTCTATTTTGGCTTTTCAGAAGATGACTTTTCTGTTAACTTTATTTTGAAAGGAGCCAAACATGAAAAGGACGGGACAAATGTTATTGTGGCTGCTGATTGTTTCAGCGGCGGCGGTAGGAGCCGAGCCGGCGGAAAAGCCGGACAAAAGCGTGATGGTGATGTTTCAGGATGCCCAGTATCAGGAACAGACGGCCGGCAACCTGGACAAAGCCATCGAATTGTACCAGCAGGTGATCAAGGATGCGGCAGAGATAGAGCGGCTGGCCGCACGGGCAACATTCCAGCTTGGCATGTGCTATCTGAAAAAAGGCGACAAGGATAAGGCGGCTGAGTATTTCCAAAAAGTAGTGTCTGATTACCCTTCCCAAAAAGAACTGGTCACCAAATCGCAAAAACAGCTTGAGCAAACAGGAGCAACAACAGCGAGTCAGGGTGTGTTTGTTATCAATACCGTTCCTGACGCACTTGCCAATGATGTTGATCCAGGTTTAGATAAAATAACCGTCACCTTTAACACAGTTATGATGGACGGGAGTTGGTCATGGACAGGCGGCGGCGAGACATACCCGCAAACAACAGGAGAACACTACTATGATGAAGCCAAAATGACCTGCACCAAGCCTGTAAAACTTGAACCCGGGAAAGTGTACTGGGTCGGTATTAACAGCCCAAGTCATAACAATTTCAAAACTCCCGACCGCAAACCGGCCAAACGGTATGTCATCCTTTTTGCCACAAAAAACACCGATGGAAAGCCAACCCCGATACCGGATGACTTGCTTAAACAAGCGAAGGCGATTAACGCAGCGTCAGAGCGAGCCGTCAAACAACTTGAAAAACTCACGCCCGCCGGTGCAAAGTCTGCCTCTGTCAAGCCCTTGAAGCTTGAGTCTGCCCCGTGGGTAGATGGGGAGATTATGGAATTACGACTTATACGACCGACTGGCAAAGAGTATGGGGCAATTATTTATTCGGCTCAATCGGATATCGCAGACGCAAAAACAATATGGCAGATTGTTTCGCATATGTTTGTTAAAGAAGGCAATGTGAGTCAGTTTACCTTAGTCAAAGCCCAAGCCGACAGTTTTGTGCCGGTTTATGGACAGACTACGAATTGGATGGGTAATTTTGCCGCAGAATACGGACAGGGAAATGTCAAACTATCCACCAATGGCAATACTCATGACATCCCGGTCAGCAATGCTGTGTATGATAATGAACAGGCGTTATATCTGATTCGCCGGATGCCTTTGGCCCAAAATTATGAGGGCTGTTTCCCGATATTCCCCGTTCAAGGGGGTGGCGCGACGGTTGAGTGCTGGATAAAAGTTCTGGCTGTCGAGGATATTACCGTCGCTGCCGGGACGTTTAAGTGCTTCAAGACCGACCTTTCGATCTATGCTGGCCAGATAAAGTCGCTGCAGCATACATTATGGTTCTCGGCTGACGAGCATAAATATCTGGTTAAATATGACGTAGGCGGAGCGGGGGTAATGGAGCTGGAGTCGGTTCGGCAAAAAGCCAAAGATGCTCCAATGATTTTTGAAAATGCCCTACCTGCTTTTTCGGTTGCTGTTCCATCCGACTGGCGGTTTTACAGCTACCAGTCCCCCGGCCCGCAATACAGTCTTCAGATGCTCCCGCCTGATATCAAGGCTTGGGCGGTACTGGTATGGCAGAAGCGCGGCGATGACCCGGATTCGGCTTCCGCGGCGACGATATCAAAGGCTGACAGCGAAAAGATAAAAGGGAAATTTAAGAATTATCTTATCCGGCCGGACAGTAATAAAGATGTTACGATTAATGGTTGTCAGGCGGCACAATATATTGCCGACTATCAGGAAGACGGAAGCGGTCTGCAAAAATATGATAAACCCAAAGAGATGGTCGAGTACCGCACATATCTTGTTGACAAGACTGAAGTGTACTGGTTTGTGTTCCGAGTCGAGAAAGAGAAATTTAACGATCAAAAACCGACGTTTGATTCGATTGTGAAAAGTTTTGAAAAGAAACAATGAGTTTGAAGTCCAATACGAATTCTGATTCTTTGCGGTGGGTGGTATTGCTGCTGGCAGCAGCAGTGATACTGCCCACCGTCTGTCTGTTGTGGTTTATGACAGCGGCGGTTCGCAATGAACGTATCGCCGTCCGCCAAAAGCTCGTCGACAGCTATACCGGCAAAGCGTCTGCTATGGCCTCAGTTATAGCTCAAACCGCAAAAAACCGCCAATCCGGATTGCCGGCACAGGCCGAATCGCTGGAAAAGCAACCCTGCATCCAGGAAGTTCCTTCCGCCTTTACGGGCATCATTGTACTTGATGAAAAAGGCGATGTGACTTATCCCGTCTTGAATGATTTACAGGAAATTGAACCGCCCCAACTATCACCACCACTGCAAAACGCATGGCGGCTGGAGTCCGTTGAAAAACTCTATGCACAGGCGGCACAGGCATATCAGCAGATGATTGACCCTAATACCGGTCCGGCATTACGCCAAACGGCACTGGCCGGGCAGGCCCGATGCTTAAGCCAGGCCGGCAAACTGGCCGAGGCCAAAACGGTATATGAACACTTAATCCAATCAACAGAAAAAACAGACCCGTTCGTTACGGCACAATCCCGGCTCCGCCTGGCACAGATTTATCTGGCGACACTTGATCCGCAGTTTGTGACCTATTGCCGACAAATTTTGCAAGGCCGGCTGAAGGATCTGAATATTTCCACATCGAGCCGGGTATTTCTTTTAAGCCAGATACTTGCGCTGATTGAGAATGCCGGCGTGACGGACAAATTATCCGACGTCATACAGCAGGCACAAACCTGTTTATCCTTTGAAGAAATCTCCATACAGGCGGCGGAAACGCTGACGGCAAAAACAGCCGCTATCCCGGACTATGGTATCCATCCCATGAACAAAACACTTTATGGATACACTCTGATACAGAACAACCGGCGAATAATCGGTATAATAAACGGCAAACAACTCACAGATGAACTAACGACGTCGGCAAAAGAGCTTGACGACAACATCGTCTTTTACCGGGTGTATGATTCGGCCGGGAATTTTGTCTGCGGCCGGCCGGAAATCTGGGTTGGTTTTAAGGTCGTGGAAACCGGCATATTCCTGTCAACGTCGCTGGTCGATATGTACTCCAAATGGAAACTTGAATTGTATTTCTGCGGCGACATTTTTCAGTCCGCCGCCGACAAACAGCAAATGGTCTATATCTGGTCATCGGTGCTGGCAATTGGGTTGATGCTGCTGTTTGTATTCTTCGCCGCCCGCGAGATTCTGCATCAGGCACGGCTTAATACCATGAAGAATAATTTCGTCGCCACCGTCACCCATGAGCTTAAAACCCCGCTGTCATCCATGCGGCTTTTAGTCGATACCCTGCTGGACGGCAATTACACCTATCAGCAACAGTGCCGGGAATATCTGGAACTGATTAGCCGGGAAAATCATCGGCTCAGCCGGATGATCGACAGCTTCCTGACATTTTCGCGGATGGAACGGGGCAAACGGGTGTTTGATATGGCCAAATGCAGTCCTTCCGAGATTGCCGCGACCGCAATCGAAGCCGTACAGACTAAATTTAACGCCAAAAAGTGCGGATTTTCAGTAACAGTGGATGATGGACTGCCGTCTGTGTATGCGGACAAAGATGCGATGGTAACGGTATTAGTCAATTTACTGGACAATGCCTGCAAGTATTCCGGTGATGATAAGCGGATTGAATTGAACGTTTATCAAGATATGAAACAAAATAAAGATGGGTGTGTTTGTTTTGCGGTGCGGGATAACGGCATCGGCATGACACGGCGGCAGAGTCGGAGAATTTTCGATAAGTTCTATCAGGTCGACACCAGCTTGGCCCGCCGGGCCGAAGGCTGCGGCCTGGGCCTGAGCATCGTCAAATATATCGTCGATGCGCATAAGGGAACTATTGATGTCGAGAGCAAGATTGGAAATGGCTCAGTATTTATTATTAAAATTCCAACCGTAATGGGATAGAAAGGATCCGTATGGGAAAGTGCCCGCATTGCGAAAAAGATGTGACTCTTAAATATGCCGGCGGCGAAGCTCAGGAAATTCTCAGGCAAGTCCAAGGTCTCATGAAGAAAGAAGTCATGTATGTCTGTCCGCATTGCCGACACATTTTGGGATTCGGCCGTATCAGTTGGTTTCTAACTGGTCAATCGAACAAATAATCACAAAGTAGAGCTACGATAGAATGGAAACTGTCCTAATCATTGAAGACGACCCCGCAATGCTGCGAGGCTTGAAAGACAACTTCGAGCAGCAGGGCTATACCGTCCTGACCGCCGACGACGGCGAAAAAGGTCTCGATACCGCCCTCGACGCCAGACCCAACCTGATCATCCTCGACATCATGCTGCCCAAAATCAACGGCTACGAAATCTGCCGCCTGATTCGCAAGGAAAATCTCGACATGCCGATTATCATGCTCACGGCCAAGGGCGAAGAATCCGATGTTATCCTGGGCCTCAACCTCGGCGCCGACGACTACGTCACCAAGCCCTTCAGCATCAAAGAGCTGTTGGCCCGCGCCAACGCTTTCCTGCGCCGGCGACGAGAAAAACAAGAAGTCCATTTCACCTTCGGCCCGTATGTCTTCGACACCGCTTCCTGCACCCTGACCAAAAAAGGCAAACCCGTCAAACTGACCCCAAAGGAATTCAAACTGCTCGAATATTTCATGCACAATCCCGGCCGGGTCCTGACCCGCGACACACTCTTAAATCAGGTCTGGGGATACAGCACTTTCGTCACCCAGCGCAGCGTTGACCGATGCGTTGCCACCCTGCGAACAAAAATCGAAACCGACCCGCAAAATCCAAAGTATATTTACACCGTCTGGGAATTCGGGTATAAATTTGAGGCGTCGTTGGAGGCATAAAAACAGAGGACGTTCAAAACAGGAGCGATAAGGATGAAACGATACGGCGTGGTCGGTATTCTTTTCTGCTTTGTGGCGATGGGATGGGCCAAGGATTTGTCTATTGCGGCACAGCACAGCGGGTGGCGGTCGCCTGTGGCGTGGCGGCAGTTGGCCAAAAAAATGACGGAATCGCAGATTGTCGCATTGCTGGGCCAGCCGCTGGAAAAGGAAACGGTTGAGCCATTCGAGGTCTGGTACTACCAGGAGGCGCCGAGGCGCGAGAACGGGCAGATTGTCTGGCGGCCAAAAACGGCGCTGGTGCGATTTAGACAGGTGTCAGTGGACGGGCAGCAAGTATTTTTGCTGCTGGACTGGAAGCCGCCGCTGTGGAGGGAAGTGGCGATGAAGCCGATGGAGGTCAATGAGCCGACGGCCGCTCCCGCTGAGCCGATTCAGCCGGCCAAACCGGTAGAGAAGCCGGCGGTGAAGGTGGAGGCCAATGAGCCGGTGATTCAGGTTCAAACGCCCCCGCCGCCGCCCGAGCCGAAACCCGACACCTCATTGCAGGGCCGGCTGGATAACGCGAAAAAATGGTTCAAGGCAGTCCCGCGCAAATGGCTGTGGATCGGCGGCGCCGTCGCGGCATTTATTATATACGCCATCCTCAAGCCCGACCCGCGATATAAACCGGTACCTCCCAAAAAACCTGACATTGAAAGGTGATTAGAGACGAGAGGCTAGAGGTTAAAGTCAGGCAAATCCGCCTTCACTAAAGCCGCGATGCAACGAAAGCGAAACCGCCATATTTGGACGGCTTGCGCCGTCACGCTCTTAAGCGGATTCGTGTTTTTTACCTACAAACGCGAATCGCACCCGTAGATGTCTGCCCCATTCTTTTTTTATTGTCCAATTCCTCTGATTCGGATAGAATGTTTTTCGACGCCGGCCCGGAAACAGCGTGTCCCGTCGTGGTCTCGTATGGAAATGGAAACTTATTTTTACCTTATTGAATTTTAACTTTTTATGATACCGATTAAGACCAGTCTGAAACCCAGACAAACGCCTTATGCCAATTATTTGCTGATTGCCGCCAATATTCTGGTATTTATGCTGAGTTATCATTGGCAGGGGCTATTCTCAGGTTCCCGGCGGATGATGGACCCGCTGCAGCCGTGGGTGCGGCAGTTTTTGCTCACGCCGGAACATCTTTTCCTCTGGCAATTTATCACCTACGCTTTTCTGCACGGCGGCATAATGCACATTCTCGGCAATATGTACTTTTTGTACATTTTCGGCAACAACGTCAATGACCGGCTGGGCAATGTGGGGTATTTGTGTTTTTATCTGGCCGGGGCAGTATTTTCGGGCGTTGGGCATACACTGTTTTCCAACACGCCCGTTCTTGGCGCCAGTGGAGCCGTCGCGGCGGTGACGGGGGCTTACTTAGTGCTGTTCCCCAATACGCTGATTACCATCTTTTATATGTTTTTCTATATCTGGGATACGATGGAAATCCGCGCGTTGTATTTCATTGCGTTTAAGCTGATTGTCTGGGACAACATCTTTGAACCGAAATTTTCCCCCCAGGCCATTGCTTACGGTGCGCATCTGGCCGGCTATACTTTTGGAATCCTGTGCATTTTAATTCTGCTGGCCATCGGGCTGATTGACACCGGTCACGAGAGTTTGTGGGCGATGCTGCGGCAGTGGAATCGCAGGCGTGCCTTTCGGGATACCGTGTCGGACGGATATGACCCCTTCGGCGTCGGCAAACCGCAAAAGCCCGTCTCCGTCGAAATCAAGAATGATTCTGTCTCGCAGGAGTTTTCTGAAATCGCCCATTTGCGTGAACAGATTGCCGATGCGCTGGCACACAAAAACACTCCCCAGGCCGCAAAATTATACAAAACACTGCTGGAAACAGATCCAAAGCAAACGATGTCCCGGCAAAACCAGCTTGACCTTGCCAATGCCCTGATGTCCGACAGCCAATGGGACTGGGCGGCCAGAGCGTATGAAAATTTTTTGGCTCAGTACAGCCAAAGCGAATACGTTGAACAGGTTCAACTCATGCTGGGCCTGCTTTA
Source organism: Planctomycetota bacterium (assembly GCA_016873215.1). Taxonomy (GTDB): domain Bacteria; phylum Planctomycetota; class Phycisphaerae; order Sedimentisphaerales; family Anaerohalosphaeraceae; genus Anaeroglomus. The sequence continues at coordinate 119,469 of VGXU01000001.1, read as the reverse complement.
TACCCGATATGTACCTAAATTAGACAGGGCCGAAGAACTCCTTCGCCGGGCCCGGGAGAAACTGACTCAGCCCGGGCAAATCCGGATGTGCGAAGATTTGCTGCAGGAAATATCCGACCTGTCGTAGCCGCGAAAAACAATTGACAAGACGGCAAGAGAGTGATAATCTGAGATTTTAAAGATAATGGAATCAGATTGTCCCGAATTAAAATTGTACTCGTTTTTGGGAGACTCTACAATGTGTACCTTGAAAAAAGGATTTTTCGTCGCGTTGACGGTTTTTGCATTAGTATCAGCAGCCTCGGCCGCAGAAGAAAAACAGTCGGCCGCACCGGCTAACCCGCCTTCGGCGGCACCAGCAGCGAAACCCGATACGCCCCAACAGCCCGCAACGCCGGCTCCATCGGCGGCAGCTCCAAGCCAGTCTTCTGCGCCTGCAGCTCCGGCAGCAAAACCCGCCGCCCCGGAACAATCCCCGGCACCGTCCAATCCGCCGGCCGCACCGGAAACCAAACCCGCGGAACAGGCGCCACAATTTCCTTATATCGCTGAAATTGTCGGCACAGAAGTCTATGTTCGCAGCGGCCCCGGAACGGCGTATTATCATTGCGGCAAACTCAGCGCCCCGCAGCGTGTGACGGTCATCGGTTTTACTCAGAACAACTGGTTTCAAATCCTGCCGCCGCCGGGAAGTTTTTCATGGATATCCAAAAATTATGTGAAACTCGATCCGGCCAATCCCAAAAAAGGTGTTGTTACGGGCGATGCCGTGAGGGTATGGGCAGGTTCTGATTTTGTTGAGCCAATGCGGTCGTCAAGCATGCAGACCAAGCTCAACAAAGATGCCGTGGTGGAAATCATTGGCGACCCGGCCGGGGAAGGCGATTATTATAAAATCAGTCCTCCCGCGGACTCCTATCTGTGGGTCAGCGGCGATTGTCTTAAGGCTTTCAAAAAAGAAGAACCCAAACCTGAAGCACCCGCCGGCGGTCTGAAAGAGGTGACCGAACCTGTCAAAGAAGTCAAAAAAGAAAAACCCAAGCCCGTTGCCCCGCCTCGACCGAGCATGGAACAGACATATATGAAGCTGTGCCGTGAACTGACGACCAAGGTGGAAGAAGAGAATAAAAAGCCGGTGATGGAACAGAAATACGATGCGTACAAAAAGGCTCTGGCGCCGATTCTAGCCGACCCGAATAATGCCGGCATCGCGGCCCAATATGCGCAATCGCTTTCCGACATCATCAAACGTTACGAACTGGCGATCACCGCAGGCGCCGAGGTGCAGCAGCAGGAACAAAAGATGGCCGACATTCGCAAGCAGATTGACGAGGCCCGCAAAGCGCAGATTGAGAAGATTTCTCAAAAATATGAACAGTACATTATGAGCGGCACATTGAAGCCGTCTTATGTGTATAGCGGGAAGGCCGGCCCGAAGCGATATCTGCTGATGAATGAACAGAACAGGGTTATCGCGTACATCGTTTTGTCTGATGCGTCCATGGCGGGCAGCGCCGAGGCCCTTTTCAATAAGAAAGTCGGCGTCGTCGGCAGAATCGTCAATAGTTCCAAGGAGCTGGTGACATTAGTCACGGCGTCCAAAATCGAAGAACTGAAAGAATAGTTTCGCATCTCTTTGGGTGCTCTGCTTGTTTTCAACAAGCAGTTTGGATGACAAAACAAAAAGCCTTTCCGATTTGGAAAGGCTTTTTTTATTTGGGCAGATTTTTATTCCACGCCCTTACGGGCGTGGCTACAACATCTCGCCCCGTGCGGGGGCTGAGAAAATAAAAATCTTTACATCGTATTTTTGACTTTTGGATTTTAACTTTTAACTTTTTTCGATGGCTTTATCGGCGATATCTTTTCGGCAGTATGCACCTTCGAAAGCAATCCTCGCCACGGCTTCATAAGCCCGTGCCTTGGCCTGCGCGATTGTATCGCCCAGCGCCGTGACACCCAAAACCCGTCCTCCGGCGGTGACGATTCGGCCGTCTTTTTCGGCGGTTCCCGCGTGAAACACCATCACATCTTTCAGCTTTGCCGCCGCGTCGAGGCCGGTGATTACCTTGCCTTTTTCATACGCGCCGGGGTATCCGCCCGAAGCCATCACGACACACACCGCCGGGCGTGAATCCCATTGAATGGTAATTTCGTCCAGCTTGCCTTTGCAGACCGCGAGCAGCACATCCAGCAGATCGCTTTTCATCCGCATCAGAATCGGCTGCGTTTCCGGGTCTCCGAAACGGGCGTTAAATTCGAGCACCCGCGGTCCGCCCTGCGTCAGCATCAGGCCTGCGTACAGCACGCCCTTGTACGGTGTATCGTTGCGATTCATCCCATCAATCGTCGGTACAAGAATTTCGCGGACAATCTGCTCCATCAGCTTGTCAGTTACCACCGGCGCGGGGCTGTAGGCACCCATTCCGCCGGTGTTTTCGCCTGTGTCGCCGTCGCCGATGGGTTTATGGTCCTGGGCCGATTCCATCACATAGATGCTGCGGCCATCGACAAAGGCGAGGATGGATGCTTCCTGTCCGAGGAGTTTATCTTCGACGACGACGATTCGTCCGGCCGGGCCGAAGAGTTTGCCGATCATAATTTTTTCTGCGGCGAGGATCGCCTGGGATGGCTCATTACAGACAAAGACACCCTTACCCTTGGCCAGACCGGAAGCCTTAACCACGACCGGCTCGTCCCGGCTGGCAATATAGGACTTGGCGTCTTCGAAATTATCGAACGTTCTGCTCTCGGCCGTCGGGATGCTGTTAGACCGCATAATCTGCTTGGCAAAGGCCTTGTCGGCCTCAATCTGGGCTGCGGAGGCCATAGGGCCGAAAGCCATTACCCCGGCCTTTTCGAGGGCATCCACGACCCCTCCGGCCAGCGGGTCTTCGGGTCCGATAATGGCCAGGTCGATTTTGTTGGTTTTTGCAAATTCGACAAGGGCCGGGATATCGGTATCGGGGATGTTGACATTTTGGCCGTACTGGGCCGTGCCGGGGTTGCCGGGGGCAATGTAGAGCTTTTTTAGCTTCTTTGACTGGGCGAGTTTCCATGCGAGGGCGTGTTCCCTGCCGCCGCCGCCGACCAAAAGTACCTTCATAATCCGTTTCCTTATGTAAAATTGCTTCTTTTTGTCAGTCTTATTCCGCCGGAATTTACCAGAATAACGGGGGTTTCACAAGTTTTCTTTGGCGCGGATTGCTTTTCACCTCCGGTTTTTGATATACTTAAATGAATACGGAGGTCTTCTTAGCCGAAGAATTGAAGTGATGAAAGCTCGACTTTTAAAATGTGTTTTGTTTTTCTGCGCCGCGGCGGGATTGCAGGCTCAAGTACGAACCGTCCCGTCGGCGGATTATCCCACCATTCAGTTCGCAATTGAGAATTCCATAAACGAAGATACCGTTGTCGTAAATCCGGGAACTTATTTTGAAAATATCAACTTTCTCGGCAAGGCGATTACTGTTCGCTCTTCAAATCCGGATGACCCGAATACCGTCGCGGCCACAATCATAAACGGCTCCGCCCCCGCCGACATTAACAACGCCAGCGTCGTGACATTCAATCACGGCGAGGGCAATAATTCCGTGCTGGAAGGATTTACCATCACCGGCGGCACGGGAACGTGGGTCGCGATTGCGTGGCGGTATTATACGGCCTATTGGAACCGCTGCGGAGGCGGTGTGGTCTGTTATAATATGTCTCAGCCCACGATTACAAAAAACCGCATTGTCAATAATCTGGCCGGCGAAGGCGGCGGCATTTATGTCTATGGCAATCCCGTCAATCCTGCTAATCCTTCCGACCCGCCTGTTCATTTACAGCCTGTCATCAGTTACAATACATTTGAATCCAATCAGGCAATTGTTAATCACGGTTATTCGCCGCCGAATACTACTCACGAAGTTCACAACCACGGCGACGGCGGCGCCATCGTTTGCTTTCAAGGCGTTGACGCAAACATCTCCGACAATATCATCCAAAACAATCACGCAGAAAGCTACGGCGGCGGAATCCATTTTCGCCAATGGTCCCACGGCTTAATTCAAAATAATTATATCGCTTCAAATAATAGTGCTCTTGGCAGCGGCATTCATATAACATATGAGTCATCCCCTGTGATAGATAAAAATATTATAATTGAAAACTCAACCATAGCAGGCGGCGGAGGCGGCGGTATTTATGTGTACTTTCGCTCCAGGCCCGTTATTACAAGAAATTATATCCTGAACAATCAGGATTATTACAGCGGCGGGATAGCGGTTTACTGGGAAAGCAACGTAACCATAAGCAATAATGTACTGATGTATAATAAAGGCCCGGCAATAAAGTTTAACTCTACGGCTACAGGAAACGTCATTAACAACACTATTGCTTATAACTCAAAATCCACCAGCAAGAGTGCAGGAATTTTGTGCGAATCAAAGACTTCGCCGCTTATCTCCGGTAATATTATAGCTTATACGAGCGGGGGATATGGAATTGAATCTGCCGATCCTTCAACAATCATTCAGTTCAACGATCTCTGGCAAAATACTCTTGGTAACTATAATCCGACAATTGGCGACCGGACAGGAACCAACGGCAATATCTCCGCCGACCCGAATTTCTCCGGCCCAAATAATTTCCACATTATGCCTTTTTCGCCCTGTGTCAATGCCGGCAACCCGGCCGCATCTTTCCCATCGGGAAGTCTCGATATTGACGGCGAATCGCGTATTTTCAACGGCAGGGTTGATATCGGCGCCGATGAGATGCACTTAATCGCCGCCGATTTTAATACCGACGGCATTGTCGATTTGGACGACCTGCTGGTATTTTGCGACGAATGGCTCTCGAATACCCCTCCTCTGCAGGCCGATTTAACCGGCAATGGCAAAACGGACTTATCGGACTTTGCCGTTTTTTCCGGATTCTGGCTGGAGGAAACCTTCTGGAAACCCTTGTGAAATGATTATTGATTAATGAATAATGTTAAATTCTTCCAGACCTTCAAGGGCTTCATGGTAAAACATCCGTAATCCAAATTAAGCTGTTTCCCAAATAGGCCGATAAGAGAGCGGAAAAAGGTCTATCTATACGAATTGAGAATTGAGAATTGAGAATTAAGAAATTTAATAAATCGAAAATCAAAAATCGAAGATCGAACATCGGCTTTACGCTGGTCGAGATGCTTATCGTCGTGGGCATACTGGGCATTCTGGCGGCGATTGTACTGCCGGAGTTTCAGGCACACGCAGCGCAGGCCAAAGAAGCCGCCGCGAAAGATACTTTACGAATTCTCCGCGAAGCCATCGAACGCTACGCCGCCGAACACAACGATGTAGCGCCTGGATACCCAAGTAATAATCCAACTATGATCCCAAATTTTTTACAATTCGGCTCTCAATTGAAAAACGGAGGTTATATCTCGGCCCTTGCGAAAAATCCGTTTAACGGAATAGTTTCAGTTCGAATTATCAAAAATGGAGAACTTTTCCCCGCCGCTCCGGCCGGAGTAAATGGGTGGATTTATAAACCCGAAACAAAGGAGTTCCGGATTGACTCGATAGGTACGGATTCCCAGGGCAACTCATATTGGGGGTATTAAAAGACTTCCCTCAGAAGTCAGTTTTTGAGCGAAAAACAGCGGTTTTTATTGTCCGATTCAAGATGGGTAATTCGCACGGTTAAATTGACTTGACAAACAACCCCTACTAAGTATATCATCAATAATTAATATAATCGAGAAAGGTAAGCTTATCTTCTTTTGAAGAGGAGGCCTATAATGGGGAAGAATCTTTCGAAATTATTTTGTGTCTTCGCTTTTTCACTGTTTTTTCTTATATCCAGTTCCGCTATCGCTGTTGAAAGACATGTTCCCTCGCAATACCCCACCATTCAGGCGGCAATCGATGCGTCCGCAAATGGAGACGAAGTGGTGCTCGCCGATGGTACTTATATCGGTACGGGAAATCGGAATATCCACTTTTGGGGTAAAACCATAACCCTGCGGAGTGAAAATGGGCCAACTCATTGTATCATTGACTGTCAAGCGGAGACTCCCTGTGTTGTACTTATTGAGTCCGGCGCCCCGGTTATTGAGGGTTTTACAATTGTTCGTTGTAGTACGATCGGGTCTTCCCCCGCTATAAACCTTTGGGGAGTAAGTTGTATAATCCGTAATTGTATTTTTATAGAGAATGCCGCCTGTATCTATTGTACACCCGGCCCGGATACAAAAGTTGTCAATTGCACATTCTATCGTAATACGGCAGATGTAAAAGGAGGCGCTGTCGGCATAAGCACTAACATTCATAACGGAGGGGTGTTTACGGTAAGCAACAATATTTTCTGGGATAACGAACCAAATGACATTGATTACGATTTTCATATGTGTAAATCCGGTTTTCATCCAGGAACATATGTGGTTTACAGTATGCTGCAAAGCAATTGGAAAAATCAGATACGTTTATTTTTTGAAAACTGTATCTACGGTCAGGATCCTTGCTTTGTTAATACGGGAGATAATGACTTTCATCTGAAATCCCAAAAGGGTCGATGGGACCCCAATTCCAAGACCTGGGTCAAAGACACGGTCACAAGCCCGGGGATTGATTTAGGCGACCCTGCCAGCGGTTATTGTGAAGAGTCCTGGCCTCACGGCAAAAGAATCAACGCCGGCTCGTACGGCGGAACCCCGGAGGCAAGCCTGTCGGTCGTTCATAAAGGAAATGTCGCCGACATTACTTGTGACGAACAGGTCGCCGCCCCGGATTTCTCGGCCTTCTCCGGCGAATGGCAAGTCCTTGACCAGCCCCGCCGGGAAGACTTCAATCATAACGGTACGGTTGACATGGGCGACATCCTGATCTTTGCCTCCAACTGGCTGAAGGTCAATATCGATGCGGTCTTGCTCCTGGATAAAACGACGTACCTTCCCGGCGAGCCGATTGTGGCCTCTTTCTCCAATATGCCCGGCAATCAGTTTGACTGGCTGGGATTGTGCGCAAAAGGAGCTTCTATAGAGCCTTATGCGGGAGTGATAATAGACTGGTATTATACGGACGGCACTCAAATCAGCACGCCCGGCATAACAGAAGGCTTTGTAACGTTTACCTCCGTTCTTGAGCCGGGGGACTATGAAGTTCGCCTGTTCTTCGACAACGGCTATGATATTCAGGACAGGAAATTCTTAAAAGTTCAATAATTATCGCCAGACAACAAACCAACGGTGTAAACTCATCACTCTCGTTTTTTGGGTGAACTACGAAGATTTTACCTGCCTGTTTCAAAATGGGTAACCGCATACTATTAGTACTTGCCGCATTTGTTTTCCCTGATATAATAACTTCCAAAATCACTTTTTAAGGACTTGACAATGGGCAATAGTAAAAAGGGTTTTACGCTTTTAATCCCGAGTTTAACCGTCTTTATATCCAGCGCCTGCATTATGATAATCGAGTTGGTTGCCAGCAGGCTTATTGCACGCTATCTGGGTTCTTCGCTATATACATGGACTTCTGCGATTGGAGTTGTCCTGGCCGGGATCACCATCGGCAACTATCTCGGCGGCCGTCTCGCAGATAAATTCCAGCCCCGTAAAACTCTCTCGGCCCTGTTTTGTCTGGCCTCCATTGCCTGCGTGGTCATCGTCATCCTGAATAATGTGGTTGGTGACTGGCTTTGGCTGTGGCGGCTTAGCTGGCCGGTTCGCGTCTTTTTACACGTATCCATGGTCTTTCTTCTTCCTTCCGTGCTTCTGGGTACTATCAGCCCCGTTGTGGCCAAAATGGCTCTCGATAAAGGGCTGGCAACAGGTAAAACCATAGGTACAATATATGCGTGGGGCGCCGCCGGCAGTATCGCAGGAACCTTTCTTGCCGGGTTTTACCTCATTGCCGCGATGGGAACCATCGCCATTATATGGACTATAGCCTTTATACTTCTCCTGATGGCTGTCGCCTATCGCGTCAAGTCCTGGCCGGTCTATCTATGGGCCGTTATTCTGATTGTCTTTTTTTTTCTAAGCTCCACTGAGGCCTCCGCCGCTCAGGAATTAGGGACGACCCTTTTACTCCGTGAAAAACCGGATTCTTCGGTTATTTATGAAGATGAAACAGCCTATTGTTATGTCGCTGTAAAAAAAATTGACGACAATCCAAACCACTTGGCTTTTCACCAGGACAAATTAAAGCACAGTGAAATACTTCTTGATAATCCGGATAGCTTACAGTATTTTTATACAAGGATCTATGCGGCGGTTACAGAAGGACTCGCAAAAGACAAAAAAACACCCCGCTTTATGATCATCGGCGGCGGCGGATATGTCTATCCAAGATATCTTCAAAAACTTTGGTCGGAAAGCAGCGTGGATGTTGTCGAGATTGATCCGGGAGTGACTGAAGCCGCCATGGCCGCATTCGGTTTGAGCAGGGATACCAAAATTAATTCTATCTCGTTAGATGCAAGAAATTATGTGGATGAGCTGTTATACAAGCGATCTTCAGGACAGAAAATCCCTCTTTACGATTTTATTTATGAGGATGCGATCAATGATTATTCCGTCCCTTTTCAGTTGGTCACAAAAGAATTTACGGATAAAATTTCCGAAATACTCACCCCCGACGGCGTCTATATGGTCAATTTGATCGATGTTTTCGATTCAGGACTCTTCCTCGGTTCTGTTGTAAATACACTGAAGAAAACCTTTCCGTATGTTTCAGCCGTTACCGAAGAAGGCACGCCCTATTCGATGCGAAGTGCTTTTGTCGTTGTCGCATCTAAAAAAGTTTTTTCCATAGGCAATATCATTTCCGGTTTTACAAAAGGGAAAATCCGCCTTTGGCAGCTTAATGAGGAAGAGCTGGGAACATTGGAAACAAGAACAAAAAGCCTTGTATTGTCCGATGATTTTGCGCCGGTTGAAAACCTTCTTGCGCCGGTTGTACGTGAGAGCGCCGATGACTTTCTCGCGACAAAATATATGAATTTAGCGGTAGAAAACAAAAAAAGCGGCAAGTTCGATAAATCCATTGCCTTTTATCAGGATGCGGTTAAGACCCAGGACAGGCTGTCTCTTAAGGTCTACAATGAAATCGGAATGATTTATGCCATTCAACAAGAGCGGGAAAAAGCCGCCTGGGCTTTTCAGAAAGCAATTGATTACAACGAATCCCAAAAAAACAAGGGGAATATCGGGAGTATTTATTTTAATTTAGGTTTAGTTCTCAGGCAATCCGGTAAAGAAGAACAGGCAAATCTACAGCTTAAAAAATCCATTGAAGCTTTACAGAAAGAAACCGCAGAGAACCCCACCGCGACGGCTTACGCCTATCTCGGAAACGCATACGCCACGACAGGAGATTTTGCTTCGGCTTCACAGGCTTTCTCGCAAGTTATAAAACTCAATCCTTCCGCTTTCGAATCGTATGACAATCTCGCCAAAACTCTTGAATACCAGGGACGGTATGATGAAGCAATCGCTGTTTGTCAGCAGTTAATCGGGATGATGGCGTCTTCCGGCCAGGACACACAGCAAATCCAGCGATACATTGCCTCCCTCCAGCAGCAAAAAGAAAAAACAGGACCGTCCAAAGATTAATACTTGACATCCACCTTCTCGAAAATGACGGTTCCTCTATTGGGATCTTCCTTTTCCAGTTCGTGATCTTTTAATTGCGGTGTATTGACAATATAGGTGGCTGTACTGAACCATTCAGCCTCCCATATCTTTTTTACCGGGTCTATAGGCCCGGTAAAGATATCTTTGCTGTCCCCGGTCAGCGTATCCTTGCCCATCCCAATTTCAAAGAAAGGAATAACGATTTCCATCGAAAATACGGAATTTTTATGATCGTACACGGCCTTCCACGGACCCGCGGCATAGATCGAGACCCGATCCATCTGCATCGGAACTTCCAGTGTCTTTCCCGGCTCCATCCAGGCCCCGGCCAGAGGATAGAGAATCCAGGATACCGTACCGTTCTTTTCGAGAATGACTTCCCAGTTATTTGTCTTACACCACCAGGTGCCGGCCAGTTCTTCGGGAAACCCCGTTCCATTTTTTATTTCGACCGTTTGCCCTTTTCCAGTTTTTATTTTGTTCGCTGCCCCTTCGGATTGCCGCGTTCTTTGACACCCGGCCATGAACAGAACACCGATAACCATTCCGGCAATCGCAATTGCAAATAAAGAAGATGCTCTTTTCACCATTGCATTCCTTAAATGGATTGTTGAATTATAATTTTTGCCATCAAACCGCTTTATTAAAATATCAGCAAGCCCGCTGTAAAACAACAAAAAAAAAGAGGCCCCCGTGTCAGGGACCTCTTCTCACACTTAAGTTACGTTTCCGGTTCTTGGTAAAATGAACCTCTTAGCGTTTCCGCAGAAACAGACCGCCAAGACCCAGCAGAACCATCGTGATGGGTTCGGGAACCTGGTGAATCAAAATGCTGTCGAGCACAGTGGCACCCGTATAGTCATACAGGTTAATCATGACATCACCTAATCCGGTGCAACGGAAAGTCACATCCATTAGTGTACCATTAGCCCATGTACCAATTCCCGGAGGAGTCGGATACGCAACGTTGAGCCACAGTTCGCCATAGCCGCCATCACTAAGAACGGCGGTACTCCCTGCAACAGCAAGATAGAGATGCTTTGTTCCCACAACCCATTCACCACTTCCTTGTATGGGTTCAATGCCCAGCCAGAGACCTTCAGGGGCAGCCGGCTCCACATACGTGGCAGTTACATCGACCAGTATGGTATCGGACGGCGTGAGTGTAACTTCCTGTGGGATACCTGCTCCATTGACCACGCCATCAACGGAAAGCTGCAAAATCAATCCACCAATGCTTACGTTGGTCAAAGCCACAACACCAAGAACCAGAGCTAATACTAAAAACTTCTTCATCATCGTACTCCTTTCTAATTTCACTTTCTGTTTGTACAAACTACCGTTAACGTTAACTTCGTGTGAAGTGTGTGTCATTTTTTAATTTGTCCAGTACCAATAATTCGTTTGGCCGCAAACCGGAGTCAGAGCCTCTGCTTTCTGCCAAGACGCCGCCAGAATACCTAAGTCAGGACTGCCAACCCAGTGGGCCGGAGGAATACCACCTTTACCCGCTGCATTTTTAATACGGTCAAAGTCCGCACAACTCCTGTTGCCAGTAAGATCTGCATCAGCCTTCTGCCACGCAGACGCCAGAATACCTAAGTCAGGACTGCCAACCCAGTGGGCCGGAGGAACACCGCCCTTACCCGCAGCATTCAGGACGCCATCGGCATCGCCGCGGCAGTTTCTCTTGAAAGCCCAGCAATTGAGTCTGCCAAACTGTGCCCACGCCGCATAGAATGTCGCGGTGGACTTCACGGCTTCGGTGGCTTCGGCTAAAGCGTCCGACATCGCAGAGACTACAGCGGGATGCGCGATACAACGAGCCTGAACTGTCACATTGTAGGTGGCAGCGGCCGCATAGGTGTAAGTATAGGTCTGAGTCGCAGCACCCCAAGTGCTAACATTGCCATCGCCCCATGTGAACTGATATTCAAGGGCATGGCCGAGATTGCTGGCCGCGCCGCTGGCTACGAACGTTTCAACTCGACCACCGTTGACTCTGCCGGCAATAGCCGGTGCAGCCGTCGTTTTTGCGACTGTCGGCTTGGAAATGGTTTCCGGCGGATTGCCAGCAACGAGCATTGGAGACTGAACTGTCACGGTGCCGAGGGTGTCGCCCACGATACCGCCGCGAAGCGGATCCAGCTCAACAGTAAACGTCGAATCGACGGAAATCTCAAAGAAGATATCAAAGAAGCTGTCCACCGTCACGCCGGCCTTGCCGCCGCTCTGGTCCAGATACCCCGCACAGAGAGAAAACGTCGAGGCGGGAAAAGCTGCCAGCACGCCGGCCGCAGTAGGATTGGCCAGACAATGGCCCGAGCCGATAGTGTAACCGGCGCCGGTCGTGAACGCATAATCAATAAACGTGTTAAACTGTGTTGCGGTCGCATCGGTGGTCGCATCGATGTATGCGTTACCGGCGGTACGCGTCAATTTGAGCGCGACACCGCGAACGGACGCTCCGCCCGTCGGGGCGACTTTAATCTGAAGATGACCGCTGCCCAGATCGGTCCCCGTCACAGCCACATCGGCCATTGCCGGGATTGCGAGGGCGAGTACAAGAAGCGCTGCAAGAATTTTTTTCATCTGACACCATCCATTTCTCTTTTTCTCTTTTTCTCTTCTCTTATCTCTCATCACCCCCTTTAGGCTCTCATACCCAAAGGGAAATGATTATACGCAAAACTATTCAAATTTCAGTTTGCCTTCACTTGTCCGGACAAACCTAAAACACCCTTTTCTCCAGTTTCCCCCAACTGAATGACCCCAAATCTATTTTCAAAGCTTTCCCGCAATAACCCTAATCCGTACTTATCCATGTTATTCTCGGGATTTCTACGCATCTTACAACGCTGATAATACTATAAACGCAAATCGAATGCAAGAAGAAATTTCAAAAAAAGTCAATTTTTTTTATAAAACCAGCAGAAAAGGCGATTTTCAGTATTGAGAATTCGGGAATTATAAGGTTACGAGTTAATAGTTGAGAATACAGAGCAGGCCGCATATAATAGGACACCATTGACAAGACATTCCGTGTCTTGTATTTGGGATTTTGGTTTTTAACTATGAATTTTGAGCTTTTTACGACTGTTTTTTCCGGTCGGCTGACGATGACCCGCATCATCATGCTCCTGTCGGCTTTCGGACTTTTTGCCATCGGTCTGGCAAGCATCTATGCGGCGGGACACCCTTTTGTTTCTCAAGTCCAGCAAAAACAAGAGGTTAACGACGCGGATATTGCGCAATCCGAAGCGCCGGCCGAGGACGACTCATCGGCCGAAGACGGGGCATGGAAAAGGCAATTGGTTTATGCCGTGGTGGGAGTTTTGGTCTTCCTGGCAATCAATTTGATTGACTACCGCAGGCTTGGCCCGGCCAGTTTCTGGATTTATGCCTCATTTTTAGTGTTATTGATGGTGCTATTATTGGATAAATTTGTGGATATGCCGTTTATTCCATTAGTCAAAGGATCTCGCCGATGGATTCGCATCGGAACGGCAAGCCAGTATGTTCAGGTTCAGCCGTCCGAATTCTGCAAAATCGCGTATATTCTGGCGCTGGCGTGGTATCTGCGGTTTCGCAAAAATTATCGTCATCTGTCCGGCCTCGCGGCGCCGTTCGCGCTGACGCTGCTGGCAATGGCGCTGATTTTAAAAGAGCCGGATTTGGGAACGTCGTTATTGCTGATGCCGATGCTGTTCGCGATGCTGTTTGTGGCCGGGGCAAGAGTCCGTCATTTGCTTTTGATTATCGCCATGGCAATACTCGTCAGTCCGCTCCTGTGGAATATGCTGCACGATTACCAGAAGATGCGCATCTCATGTATGCTGCTGCAAAATGACAAAATCTTTCAGGCCGCCTCCAATCACCCGCGGCTGGCCAAAATTCTCGTCGGCTCGTCAAATCGTCTGCGCGACTGGAAGAAAAACGAAGGTTATCACCTGCTCCATTCCAAGCAGGCCGTCGCTTCGGGCGGACTTTGGGGCTATGGTTTCGGCAAAGGACCCTATAGCGAATACGAATATCTGCCGGAACGGCATAATGACTTTATCTTCGCGATGATTACTCATCAATGGGGTTTCTGGGGCGGACTGCTGGTCCTGGGACTCTATGCCGTCTTATTCGCCTGCGGCGCCGAAATCGCATGGCTTAACACCGACCCCTTCGCGCGGCTGACGGCGGTGGGCATCATTGCCATGTTCGCCGTGCAGGTGATTATCAATATCAGTATGACGCTGGGCCTGATGCCGATTACGGGCCTGACGCTGCCGTTTGTCAGCTACGGCGGCTCAAGTCTTGTGGTTAATTTTATCGCCCTGGGCTTGCTCAACAGCATCGGCAGGCAGCGGCCGTTTACGGTCGCAGGCAAGCCTTTTGAGCATTTTGAATAATAGAGCATAAGCGACGGGATAGTTAACAATAATAATGTAATCCGGAACTCCGGAACCCCGCGATTCCTTCGACCTTTCTGAGAACGGGAACGCCTGGGGCTTAAAAAATTTCAACCAGGAGCACTATAATAATGCAGAAAGGCAAGGAGATTATGATGTATCATGCGGAAATACGAAAGTATATGTTGTTTTTTTGCGTTTTTGGCTGTTTTTATCTAACACTTGTTAATGCAAGGCAAATCGTAATCAAAAAAGAAAACGATGTAAGCGTAAACGCGGCCAGAAAATTATTCGCAGCGCCGCCGACCGAATACAGTTCGGCTCCGCTTTGGGTCTGGAACGATATGCTGACCGATGAACAGATTGTATCGACGATGAACGATCTTGCCCGGCAGAAGGTCAAGCAGGTTTTCATACATCCCCGGCCGGGATTAATGACTCCTTATTTGTCTGACGAATGGTTTCGGTTATGGAAACTGGCGCTCAAAGAGGCCCAGCGGCTGGATATGAATGTCTGGATATACGATGAGAATTCGTATCCATCCGGATTTGCAGGCGGGCTGGTACCGGACGCCATGCCTGAGGCGCGCGGAGTCGGGATCGTGACGCGGGACCATAAACAGCCGCCAAAAGCCTCCAAAGACACGGTTGCCGTGTATCAACTTGTCGGGGATAAGGCTGTCAACGTCACCAGCCGGATACGTTCAAATGAATCTCTGCTTGACGGCGATTATCTTGAGGTCGTGATGCAATACGCCAAGCCGAGTGCGTGGTTAGGGGGCAAGTATTATGTTGATCTGCTCAAGCCCGGCGTCACGGAGAAATTTCTTGAAATAACCATGGGGGCCTATCAGCGCCAGATCGGGGAGCATTTCGGAAAACGCGTCCCGGGTGTGTTTACCGATGAACCTCATTTAACGCCGGCAGGCGGGCTGCACTGGACGGGCGATCTGCCGGAGGCATTTCAAAAGCGTTGGGCTTACAGTTTGGTGGATCATCTGCCAAGCCTGTTTCGGCCTGTGGGCGATTTTAAACGGGTCAGGCATGATTATTATCAGGTCCTGCTTGAACTGTTTATCGACCGCTGGGCAAGGCCATGCTTTGAATATTGCGACCAGCATAACCTTGAATTTACGGGTCATTACTGGGAACACGGCTGGCCTGGCGCTTCGTCCGGCAGCGACAATATGGCAATGTACGCATGGCACCAGAGGCCGGCGATCGATGTGCTGATGAATCAATACAACGAGAAAACCAACGCGCAGTTCGGCAATGTACGGATCGTCAAGGAATTATCGAGCGTGGCCAATCAATTAGGGCTTAAGCGGACGCTGTGTGAGGCGTATGGCGCGGGAGGCTGGGATCTGCGGTTTGAAGATATGAAGCGAATCGGAGACTGGCTTTATGTGCTTGGAATCAATACGATGGATGAGCATTTGTCCTATGTCACTATTCGCGGGGCTCGCAAGCATGATCATCCCCAGTCGTTTTCGTATCATGAGCCGTGGTGGGAGGCTTATCATATCATGGCGGAGTATTTTTCGCGTTTGTCGGCGGCCCTGTCGCAGGGACGAGAACTCAACGAGATCGTGGTGATCGAGCCGACTTCGACAGCATGGATGTACCAGGGGATGGGTGAGGAACTCAAGAGGATCGGCGACAGTTTTCAGCAACTGGTTACGTCAATGTCCAAGGCTCAGGTCGAGTACGATATTGGATGCGAAGATATTATTGCCCGCCACGGCCGGATCGACAGGGATAAATTTGTGATCGGCCAGCGGCAATATCATACGGTGGTGATTTCGCCGTTTACCGAAAATCTCAACAGCAAGACCATAAATCTGCTCCAGGACTATCTGAAAAACGGGGGCATCGTGTTATGCTGCGGCCAGGCCCCGGCCAGGGTGGACGGTAAAGAGTCGCAAGACGGCGCCCGGTTGGCCGGCTCAAAGCGCTGGGAAACGGTTGACGCCGACGCGCTGGCCGCACGGCTGGCATCGAGCGGCAGCGGAGGTTTTAAAATCCATCGCAGCGACGGCGACAGAGGCATTCTGCTTCATCAACGCAGACACTTTAAGGATGGCCAACTGCTGTTCCTGACCAATACGAGCATCGAATCGCCGGCGAAGGGAACCATTGAGTCGGCCTGCCGCGGCATCGAGCAGTGGGATCCGGCAACGGGCAGGATATCGCCTTATCCTTTCGCAAAAGTCAATGCAAATCTCAGAGCCGAATTTGATCTGGCTCCCTGCGGAAGCCTGCTGCTGTTTCTTTCGAATAAATCCAACGGTAAAAATGCGCCTGTCGAAGAAAATGTTCAGACGTTAAAGGCAAATGGGTCACTTACGGCCAGGCGGATCGGCCCCAATGTGCTGACCGTCGATTACATGGATGTTTCGGCGGGCGGTCAGACGGAGGAAAATAGTTATTTTTACAAGGCCAATCAGTTCGCGTTCCAGCAGAATGGGCTGCAGCGTAATCCATGGGACAATGCCGTGCAGTTCCGCGACGAATGCATCCACAAGACGTTTGATCAAGGCAGCGGATTGGAGGCGCAGTATCATTTTAACATCGAACAACAACTGCCTGAGAAACTGTGGATCGTAATCGAAAGGGCTGATTTGTATGAAATCACCTGTAACGGCAGGACAGTTGCCGCCGCCAAAGGGATGTGGTGGCTGGATAAGTCGTTCGGCAGGATCGATATTACCGAGACCGCAAAGCTGGGGAAAAATACGGTGCGAATCAAGGCATCGCCTTTTACAATCTATCATGAGCTGGAACCTGCCTATATACTCGGCCAGTTTGCTTTAACGCAGACTGATTCGGGCTTTACCATTGTGGGCAGCGGCTCGGATATGAACACAGGAAGCTGGAAACAGCAGGGCTGCCCATTCTACGCCGAAGGGGTTTCCTATACACAGACATTTGATATTGACAAGTCGCGCGGAAAATACTTTGTGGAACTGGAGAAATGGTATGGCAGTGTCGCCGAAGTCAAGGTCAACAGCAGATCGGCGGGGTATATCGGATACCGCCCCTGGCGATGTGAGGTAACGAATCTCATTGGTCCCGGGACCAATACGATCGAGGTCATTGTCACCGGCACGCTCAAGAACACGCTCGGCCCGCATCATGCCGGAGACCAGCTTGGCAGCGCCTGGCCGAGGATGTTCCATAAAGGCCCCGAAAACGGCCCCCCGCCCGGCCAACAGTATCACACGATCGATTACGGCCTGTTCGAACCTTTCAGCCTTAAAGGACTTGCCCGATGAACGAGAACCCGCTGGAACCACAGGAAACTGAAGACAGGCCCCAGCGACGGGCACAGGTATCGCTGCCGTTTGTCAGCTACGGCGGCTTCAAGCCTTATCGTTAATTTTATCGCCCTGGGCCTGCTCAACAGCATCGGCAGACAGAGGCCGTTTTCCGTCGCGGGAAAGCCCTTCGAACATTTTGAATAGATGGAAACCATCCCCCCGCCAGCAGCGGCAAGCGCAAGCAAGCCGATTTTATCCTTGATTGCGGATGCCGGGACGGGCGACACAGCCAAAGGCGGCTGTACTATGATGAGGGCGCATAAAAAAAGCGAGCCCTCCCTGGCCCGCCTGTAAATCAAAAGGATCGTTTTTTATTTATCTTTCGTCACTTGTGAACCGCCGCGATTATCAAACGGCAATTTTACCCCGCCGGAGCTGGTCTCCTGAACACCGCTGGAACGCTTGGGCATTACAACCGTATCATCCGTTTTCATCCGCCTGCAAACGGCGCCGACCAAAGCATCGGACGCAACACCCTGCGTCAGCATCGCATACGACATCCGCGGCAGAATTTTGGTAACTTTGACGGTGACAATCATGGAGACTTCCTTGCCCAGCGATTTTTTGGTTTCCGGGTCGATAACATCGGCGCCCATCTGGCTGACTTCGAGCAAATCGCCTTCTGCAAACCGCTTGCCGCCCTGGTTGAGAATCAGCATCCCGCCGTCTTTAACCGCGGCGACACGTACCGGCTGCAGGTAATCGCTGACCATATCCGTAATTTGTCCGGCGGCACGCCGCACCAGGTTTTGTTCCATTTCGTTATAATCAATCCTGTCCGATTCCCATTTTTCCATCAGCGCCTTGACCTGCTGATCTTCGAGTTTGATGCGAAGCTGGTCGGAGGCGGCGACCTGCCGGGTCGGACCGACAATCAGCCGGTATTCCGCTTCGAGGATGGCCGTGAACCGCCGCGTCGTCGAGCCAATAACGGGGTTGTATTTTTCTTCCACGGTAATTTTCATCTGGGGGATTGTACCGACCACCATATAATCAGCGCCGAGAGTTTCGCCCAGACGCATTTGTTCTTCCAGCGGGGCTCCAATCGGAGTTTCATCTATTTTCTGGATGTCTTTGCCCTGCAGAACATCTTTTTCCTTCTGAATCGCGGTCTGGGTATCACGGTCCAGCACGGTGAATTTGTCACTGCGGGCCAGCATGGTATTCAGATACTGACTGAACTGTTCGCCGAGACGCTGCTGGGAAGCAAGCTCCCGGATTTCAGAAGAGCCGTTTTCGTGGTTGACTATCAGCCTGGCCGGGACTGCCGCTTCAAACGGAAATATCGCCACACGAAGTTTTTTGGTGTCTTCAGGACTTTGATAGTCATAGACCTGGACTTTCAGTACTACTTCATAGACTTTGGGGCTGATTTCTTTTTCGCTGACGACTTCGTATGATTTGACCAGACCTTTGGCTTCGGTCCGTGTCACGGGAGTTAACGTACGGGTCTTCACCTTCACTTCATCGCGGGTTTTTTCAAGCCCGTCAATGTCTTCCGTGATTATTCCTGCCGGGTGGACTATGGTTAATTTTCCGCTTGCATCGGGATCGCGCTCGATGTCACGGTGGCCGGTTCTAACAACAGCATCTCTCATTTCAGATCTGACCGCGACGCCCTGCACCTGAGAGACCGCCTGATAAAGGGCATTTTGAATCGCCAGGTCGCGTGTGACCCCCTGCCCTTTGACTTCCGTCTGCACGACGTTCTCCGCCGCAAACACAACAGAACAGGCTGAACACATCATTATTAACAAAACCAATTTTTTCATAGTTCCCTCCCTGCCCTTATCGGGCAACGAGATAGTGACAAATCCATTCGATTTGTCCGATTAAATAGTTATCCGCCCTCGGCGGATTCTTCATTTTTGACTTTTGATTTTTAACTTTTGACTTTGTTGTCACCACGGTGCAACTTTTTTGCTGCCGCGTTTGCCGATGAGTGTTTCTTTCTGCCAGTAGGTCGTGCCGGAAGCCAGTTCAGAGACGCGAAGCTGGAAATAATACTCGACCTGCTGGAGATTGTTGTCATACGGAACATTGCGCTGGAGGATTTTGCCGGAGATGCTTAATTCCGGCGCGAGAATCTGTCCCTTGCCGGGCAGCGTGCCCGGTTTGAATTCATCGGCTTTTTCCGAATCGCGCAGCTCGCGCATCTGATGCACCATCTGGTCGGGAGCGCCGTCGGGTCCACGTTTGCCACCTCCAGTACCACCTGTTTCCACCGCGCCTCTGCCGCCGACAGCCGAGCTCATCGTCACCATGCCGCTGTTCATCAGTTCCTGCTCGATTTTGAAGGTCAATTGCTCGGTATCAATCCGCTGCATTGTGTCGTTGAGCACCGTGGCCGTCGTCACGACATACCGGCTGCCGTCGGGTTTCTTGAACACGCCGGAGGCAATCATTGACTGCACCATCTCGACCGCCGCCTTGTCAAAATCACGGTAATCCAGCCCCATCACCGCCTTGCCTTCGTCGTTGGTTGTATCAATGGTCTTTGTCGGCGGGGTACACCCGGCCAACACCAACACCACAACAATCATCGCCGCACTGAAATATGTCTTCATTGAAAATCTCCTGAAATAGTTCGTTGATTTGTTTTATTTATCCATATTTTTCGCCACGCGCGTATTGATGCGATAATCCGCCGCCCTCGGATTGGGGGCAATGACCTTAAAGCTGAAATCCGAATTGCCCGGCACGGACACGAGCATCCACTTGCTCATAATCGAATCAACGATCATTCCGTTGGCGTCCAGCCATTCCGTGCGGTATTCAAATCGCTTCTTAAACGCCGATTCATTGCGGCCGCTGACCTGCACCTCCAGAAATCCTTCCGGCGTGCGAGCTTCTTTGATATTATTGACCTTGATGTTCTGGCCAATCAGAAAACTTACCACGGCGCCGATGGGACGCGTGATGATATTATTGTCCAGCGAATCGCTGCGCACTTGCGATTGCAGTTTCACCGCCGGGTCGTGCTGCTGATAACATCCTGCCGCTAAAATAATAAGACTCAACACCACTATTGTCTTTTTCATAGAAGCCCCTTTCGCAAAAGGATTTTTATTTTTTTTAATAGGTCATCACATCCACTGCCGGTTCATTTGAAAGTGATACTATTTTAATATAAACGATGGCATATCTGCAAGGCCTAATTGTCACGGGGTACAAATATCCCTGCGGCGTCTGAATCGTCACTTTCCCGTCGGCGGGCATCGGCATCTTCGCCGCCTGAAAATTCTTCGGCATCGCCGACCAGATTCGCACGTCCGCCGCCGTGGTGGCAAAGCTGTACATTGCCATAGCGATTGCCGCAAGCTGGGCACCGCTGCTGTTATTCTGTTCCGTCATTGCATACTGCGCAGCCGCTTTGGCTCCCGCGGCAATAATCGCACGGGTCAAAATCCACGGATATTCCTTTGAAAACTCCGTTTGGACCACCCGGTCCATATCGCCGACAATTTCCGTCGGGTAATAATTGCCTCCGCATTGTATAGTAAGACGCTCGCAGGCCGCCTGACGTTGCACTAATTTCGGCAACGCAATCCCGGCGTAATACACCTTGCCCGTGAACAAAAATAACGGTAAATCGACTCGAAATTCCTCTTTTGTCGGCCCGACGCCATTTTCAAAGAAGACCCATACTGTCGGCTCCGGGGCTTTATTGGTTCCCATCCATTGTTCCGCCGCTTCGAAATCGCTTTGCACATAACGATTTCCCGACAGCATTCCCGTGCTTTCCCGCAATAAATCCCTCGCCTTGGCCGGGTCACCGATGGCGGTAAAGAAAACACCCGCAAGATACGTCGAGAATGGATTCACAAAATCCGGATACGCCTCGAAATCGTATAAGCCGGGATATGCCTCTTTAATTTTTTGCTGAACGTCCGGGCTGTTTGTCGTTTTATTATAATCAACCTGCCTTTGGGCGTTGGCCTTATCCTTCTTATCTTTTTCTTTTTGGATTTCGGCGCTGAATTTTTCTTTGGCCCGTGTCTGGCGTTCCATTGCGCGGTTAAATTCGATGCGGGCGTTGTCGTTGTCGCCCTGCGCCATAAAATTCAGGGCTTTATAAGTATTGACCAGAACGCCGTCGTATGTCCACCCGCGGTAGGGAATGATGTTGTCGTTGACTAACGTCGTGCCGATGATGTCGGTTTCCCGGCTTTGCGGGTCGAACACTTTAAACATATCTTCGCAGCGGTCAAACCACAGGGTGCTGCCGGAATAATCTTTCTGTATCCGGCTGACGGCTCCCAATTGCAAAGCCCAGAGTAAATCTTCACCTCTGGGTTTGTTTGGGTCTTTGATTTCCTGCTCGCAGAAAACTCTCGCCCCCGCCAAGTTGCCCTGCTGATACATACAGTTGAATTGTTTCAGATGCTCTTTGGGCGCGTTGCACCCGGCCAGAAACAACACCATCCCCACCACCGCCGGCCGCCAGCCAAACCGGAGAAATTTTTCCGCGCCGGTTCCTTTGCGTAACCTTCGGATATTCATCCCCGCAAAGAAATACCTCTTTTTTGCGATGAATTCCTCGACCATTATTCTGTGTCGCTCCGGCCCGCAGGGCCGTCCTTAATTTTGCCTTTTACCTTTTGATTTTTGACTTCGAAGCGAAGCGACAGATATTATATCGCCTGAAAAATCCTCCGCAACTGGATTCCCGCGATTGAATTGTCCGCTTCAACACAACAAAAAAAGAGCCGGCATTGCGCCAGCCCTTCATTGGTGATTGACTACTTTGATTCATTATTTTGCCCGGCTGACAGTATTGCCCTGTGAAGACAAAATCCGTTTAATCCGGCCGTGATAGCCGTCTCATAAACGGTCGGCCAGTTTCAGGCCGTTAATAAATATCGTCGGTGTGCTGCCGACATTACATCTGGCCGCTAATTCCTTATCCGCTTTTCAACTGAAAAGCGTGTCTGACCCGCTTTGGTTCACTCATTTTAGGGAGGGCTTTTGCTTTGTTTGGAACCACGACCAAGTGAGTCGCTTGAAAACGTGATCAGAGATGCGGATAAATAACACTTGACTGGCTTTGCCGGCGGTTGTAGATTTATTGAGGAGTTTTAGGATTTGGTAATAGCAACCCATTTTAAGGATGTATTGTTATGGAAACTCAAAAGTTTAATAGCATCATTTTACTTAATCTTTGCTTGCTGTTATCCCTGCTGTTATTCCAAAGCTGTCAGGAAGAGGAAGAACAACGTTATCCTGAGAGTTATTTTGAAGAGCTGCAGGAAGAATTGTTGGTTGCTGCAGAAAACGGTGATGTAGAAAAGGTCAAATCACTGATTGATAAACCAACGATATCAGTGAACGATAGAGATGATGCCGGTACTACCCTATTGTGGACTGCATCGTCTAAAGGGCATACAGCGATAGTCAAACTACTGCTGGACGCCGGAGCAAATGTTGATGCTGCCAATCCCGAAGGCCTTACTTCACTGTGGATGGCATCACAGAATGACCACAGCGAGACTGTTAAGCTGCTGCTGGATGCCGGAGCCAATACCAATGCTGCAGATATAAATACTGGTGCAACTCCACTGATAATGGCATCACTGCAAGGCCATATTAAGCCTGTCAAACTCCTGCTGGAAGCCAATGCGAATGTTAACAGCACGGACAAACATGATTCGACCTCGCTGTTCTTAGCTTCACTGAAGGGCCATACCGAGATTGTCAAACTGCTGCTGGACGCCGGGGCTGATGTCAATATCATCGGTCAAAATCATACGTCAGCACTCTTGATTGCAACTGCGCTCGGCCACACCGAGATTGTCAAACTCCTGCTTGACGCCAAAGCCGATGTCGATGTCGTCGGTCCCAAAAAAGGTGTGACTCCACTACTCACTGCTTCAGAGAAGGGGAACATAGAAATTGTCAAGCTTTTGTTGGATGCTGGAGCCGATGTTAACGTAAAATCACAGTATACAGACGGAAAAGATTATACCCCATTGTCCATTGCTCAGCTTAAAGGGCATACTGAAATTGTTGAGCTTCTAAAAGAACACGGTGCTGTTGAATAGGCTCTTAAACCGCGATACCAGGGCAGTCAGCTATCAGTAATCAGCTAACCACTGGGAGAACCAAAGCGGGTCAGACACGCTTTTTCTGAGCGGTCTCATTTTTCTGCCTCTTTCTTTGGCCTTCCCGTCGGTCTTAACGACGATTCCAGAGACAGTTTGACGGCCGTTTTTTGTGTCCACTTTGCATCGCCAAACGGCCGGCCGCGATGGATACAGGTTTCAATCTCGCCGACCCTGGTTTCATCCAATCCGTCCACCAGGCTTGCCCATCGTTTCGGCAAGACAATCGGCCCGTCGGATAACTGAATCGGTTTATCGGCGCCAGTACGGATGGCCAGACTGCCGTAGAGCCAATCCCGACTGTGTTTGACCAATTTGGCACGCAGGGGATTGCTTTCGATGTACTGCATCAGCGTCAGGTAATACGTCCCGTTCTGTACCGGAAAACTCTTGTACCGCCCCTGATAGAGGTGGCCTATCCCGACCGTTCCATGCGCCCCATGCCAGCGGTGAGAGTGAGTGGCCGTGATCCATTTCATAAACGCCGACAAGTCGCCGTCAGCTCGCGGCCACAGGACCAGATGCCAGTGATGACTCATCATGCAGTAACCGCAAAGACGCATCGAAAACTGCTCGACGCCTTCAGCGAGAATCTGCTCAAACGCTTCAAAGTCGGCAGGCGTCTTAAATATCCTGAGCCGGCCGTTGGCACGGTTGCTCACATGATATACAACATTTCCTTTAGCTATTCGCTTGGGTCTTGGCATGGCCGTCACTATATCCTGTCTTTATTCGTGTGTCAACTGAAACGCGTGTCTGACCTGCTTCGGTTCTGGGTTTGGGTTCTGGGTTTGAGCGGAAATATGGCGTTTACCTGCCGGAAGCTTGAGGACGAATGCCTTTTTCCATATCGAGGATTTGTGTGTTAAACCATCCAATCCATTGGCTGATTCTCGTTCCGCCGGTACAGGTCGTCATCACCCCGGCCAGCGTCCAGTTTCTTTTGGCATCCTGGACAAACAACGGAGCGCCGGAGCTGCCGTATGCGCCGTAACATTCGCCGGGCACATAATCACCCGTTTGCGGCGCATCAAAGTTAAATAAAATATAATTCTTGTCGGCGCGGACGATTCTGTTGCGGCCCCAGTGCAGCGTGCCTGCGCCGCGAATTTGCGGAATCAGCTTTTTTTCTTCTTCATTACAGACACACCATGTTTTGGCGGATTTTTCAATCTTTCCAAACGAGCCTGTCGTCATCATCAGCCCGACTTCACCGGAGCCTTCATACAGCGTAATCCACGGGGGGGAAAAATTGGCGTCTTTGAGCGACGCATATTTCTCCGGCGAGGAATTGGGGTCCGCAGGGTCGGTGCGTTTGACTCTGCAAATCATCAGGTCCGGAGTCGGCACGCGAGACTGTGGTTTCGTAACGTCAAACGCCGCCCGTGCATCGACGATGATATATTCAGTCCCCTTAAGCGGCTCATCGCCCAGTTTACTGAGATGGTATCCAATCGGCCAGTTCGGGTCGGAGCTATCAAACGTATTCCAGTGGCCGGCAGTGATGATGTAATTGGGCGCAATGACCGTCGCAGTCGTGAACCAGCCCTTGTGATGCAGCCATTGTATGCCCACGACCGTTGAATCCGGCGGATGCGGCGAAAAGGCGGTAGTAATATCTTCCAGGTCTGCTCCCAAAACCTCTTGCGGATTGTATCCCAGGCCAAATGCAGCCGCTGACATGCAGAATAACAACAGAATACTCTTTGCCGTTTTTGACATCGTCGCCTTTCTTTCATAATATTCGTTTGCCAAAATTCTTTACAGTTCCGGGACAACCTGCGGATAGACCTGGCCGGAAGGAGTAATCTGAAAAACATAAATCACCCCAGGACGCAGGCGGGTGTAGACCGCATTGCCATAGACGGCTTCGATGTCATACTGCCGCAGCGATTCGGGATTATCCGCCAGGTCCCAGATATGCTCCCAAAACAGTTTTCGGTACTGCGCGGGCAGCAGTTTCAGCACATCTTCATAGCGTGCCGGCTCCTGTCCAAGCTGTTCGATGGCGAAGCCCTGCTCAGGCGGCATTTTTTCGCCATAGACGCGCCGCCACAGATACATCGCGCGGGCCTTGCCGTCCAGCACCATCTGCGACCCGAATTTGACAATCAGCGCATCAAAATGAACAACATCGCCTTCGACGGTATATTCTTTTTCAAGGATTTTATGCAGCTTGTCATTGCGGTCGGTTTCGACAAAACGCAGCGTAGTGAATAATTTGCCGTCGCGTGTTTCCTGTCGGAGGACTTTGGCGTAGCCGATTTGCTCTTCGGCGGTCAGGTTCGTAATCGCCTGCTTGAGCTGTTTATTCTCCGTCAGGAGCTGGCGAATAGTGGCCGTGCCTTCATATACCGCCCGGCCGACATATATCAGCCCGATACCCAGCGGTATCAGAGCAATCAACGTAATTATTTTTCGGATTTTCATTTATGTTTTATCGGCGGTTGTGCCGTTTGGGCTTCAGACTTTTTGCTGCCCGGTGCGGATATGAATATCCCGCTGCGGGAATGGGATGGTAATGCCGTTGGCCTCGAGTTCGACTTTGATTTTTTCCGTCAGGTCAAAATACACCGGCCAGTAATCCTCCGATTTCACCCACGGGCGAACAACAAGATTGACAGAACTCTCGGCCAGAGCGGAGACCGCCACCGCCGGTTCCGGACTGCGCAGCACGCGGCTGTCCGCCAAAAGCACGCTGAGGATGACTTGCTTAACCTTGCTTAAATCATCGCCGTAGGAAACCCCGATGACCAAATCCACCCGGCGTTTGTCATTGGCGGTATAATTGATAATATTGCTGCCGGTGACCTGTGCGTTGGGAATCACGATTCGCACATTATCCGGCGAATGCAGCACCGTGTTAAAAATCTGAATTTCCTGCACCGTCCCTTTGGCGCCGGCGGTTTCAACAAAATCGCCGACCTTAAACGGCTTGAAAATAATCAGCAGCACACCCGCGGCGAAATTGGACAGTGACCCCTGCAGGGCCAGCCCGACGGCCAGACCCGCGGCACCAATAGCCGCCACCGCCGAAGTTGTCTGCACTCCCAGTCGGCTCAGCGCCGCAATCGCCACAAAAGCCAGCATTGCAAAATACGTCAGATTCCGTATGAATTTGCCCAGTGTCGCATCCATCCGGGCATGATGCAATGCCTTTTCGATCAGATCAGAAAGAATCTTTGCAATCCAGCGGCCGACAAAGAAAATAATCGCCGCCATGGTAACATTGATCAGCAACTGCAAGCCGTTGGTCGCCAGAAATTCACGCACCGTCATCCACAACGCATCCACACTTTGCGGAAGTTGTATTCCACTTTGTTGTACCGCATCCTGCATATCATCATCCTTTCGTATTTTCAGGCTTTTTGTTCATTGCAGGTCTCTATTCTATCCCGCCGGCTCCTTTCAGGCAATATCCGTCTTTTATCTTTGCCCGGTGTGGTTTTTGACGTATAATCACCCTGCGAAAACAGGAAATAAGAGGGAAATATTATGCAAACGGCGTTGTGGATACTTTTAATTGTTTTGCTGATTGCTGTGGCGGGATTGCTGGCGTATTTAATTTCGACCCTGTCGGCCACGCGACGCGACCTGAGCGGTCAGAGTGCGACGGTCAACCTGCTGCACCAACAGATGGAAAATCTGCGAACCAGTCAGGAAACGCTGGGGCAGACGCTCAATCAAAATCTCCAGTCCGGCCAGCAGAACCTGACGACGTTTCTGACGGGAAGCTCCAAGACTCTCGGCGACCTCAAACAGCAGTTGGGCAATATTGAAGGCCACAGCAAGCAAATGCTTCAATTGTCCACTGACCTGCGGGGACTGCAAAATATCCTGCAGGCGCCCAAGCTGCGCGGCCTGATGGGTGAATACTCGCTCGAAAATCTTCTCAAAGCCGTTCTGCCGACGGAACATTACGAATTACAGCATACATTTCGCAGCGGTAAAAAAGTGGACGCGTTAATCAAACTGGCCGATTATGCCGTGCCGATAGACGCCAAGTTTCCGCTTGAATCGTTTCAGAAAATGGCCGAGACGCAGGCGGATGATGACCGGGCGAAGTTGCGAAAGCAGTTTTTGAATGATGTCACCAAACATATCGAAAAGATTGCCGACAGTTATATTTTATCCGACGAGGGGACGCTGGATTTTGCCCTGATGTATATCCCGGCCGAGAACGTTTATTATGAAACCATCGTTCACCAGGCCGAAGATAAGACGGACTTGTCCGAATACGCCCGCACAAAGAAAGTGATTCCGGTGTCGCCGAATTTATTGTATGCGTATTTGATGACGGTGGTGATGGGTCTGCACGGGATGGCGATCGAGAAGCAGGCTGAGACAATTCGCGCCAACTTGCAGCGATTGAGCGGCGACTGGAATACATTCGCCGACGACTGGCGGACAATAGGAAACCATTTGCGCAACGCCGCCAACAAATACGACGACGGACAGAAAAAACTCGACCGCCTGAGCCTGCAACTGGAGCAGATACAAAAAACGGAATCTTGAGCTTGCAGAACGATGTATTAAGCTGGTCTTGTTTTATTTTCATCGAAAAATCTATCTCCTTAATCCATTACAGTTGTTTTCGGCAGTGGTAATTTCCATTTTTTTCCTCTTGCAAACCTTTGTTTCCTGGATTATAATAATATCTTTATTTATATATAAGGCGGCGCTGAATGGATAAGCACTGCGACGGCTGTGAGCAAAAAGACCGCTGTACGGAAGTCTATGAAAAACTGGGCCATAGTGAAGGCCCAAATGTAGCTTCCAAAGCGGTCGCGGCCTTTATTGTGCCTGTAGCGGCTTTTGTCGCCGCTGTCTTAATCGCCCAACCCTTTTTGAAAAACAAGATCGAAAATGCAAAGCTGATGGTCTTGACTGAACTTGCCATCGGCCTGGCGGCAGCGGCGGTGGTGGTTTTTATTGTTCGGCGGCTCACCCGGAAAGATTCTTCCGGCCACATACAATGTCCTGAAAAGGAAAAACACTTAAATGGAAACACGTGCCAAAGCGACTTTTCCGGGCGGGGTACACCCGCCGGAAGGTAAACAGTACAGTCAGGACCGACCGATTGAGGTTGTTCCAACACCTAAGCAGGTGACGGTATTACTCAGCCAGCACCTCGGCGCCCCCTGCAAAGCCCTCGTCAACAAAAAAGACGCGGTCAAGGCCGGGCAGAAAATCGGCTCTTCGGATGCGTTTGTCTCCGCGGCAATACACTCGCCGGTGGATGGCACGGTCAAAGACATCGTTCTTGCACCGCATCCGGTTCTGGGCCGGACAATGGGTGTGGTTATTGATACCGCACCCCAAAGCGAACCCAAGAAACCCTGTGCCGACAAGTTTGATTTGAAATTCAGCCCAGAACAATGGCCGACAGAAAAAATTTGTCAGGCGATCAAGGAAGCGGGGATTGTCGGAATGGGCGGCGCGGGTTTCCCCGCGAGGGTTAAAATCGAACCCAATCCTGCGATGCCCAAGGAAGTTTTGATTGTCAACGGCTGCGAATGTGAGCCGTTTTTGACCTGCGATTATCGTATGATGCTCGAATGGACGTGGCAGATACTGGCGGGAATCCGGCTGGCGGCAAAAGCCTCCGATGTCGAAAAAGTTCGAATCGGTATCGAAGACAACAAGCCTGAGGCCATTGAAATCTTTTCGCAGGCAATTCAATCCTGCACGGATTTGGATATTCAGGTTGTCCCCGTCAAAACCAAATATCCACAGGGCGGCGAACGGCAGTTGATCCAGGCGATTTGGAATAAAACGGTACCGACCAACAACATTCCGCCGACCATCGGCGTAGTGGTGATTAATGTCGCCACCGCCGCGGCGATTGCCGAAGCGGTTGTGCTGGGACAGCCTTTGACACATCGTGTCGTATCCGTGACCGGCCGAGCCATCGCCAAGCCGGGCAATTATTACTGCCCCGTCGGAATGAGCGTGCAGGAAGTCATCAATCACTGCGGCGGACTGAACGAATCGGCCGCCAAGGTCGTGATGGGCGGCCCGATGATGGGCTTCGCCATTGCCGACCTTTCGACGCCGCTGACCAAGACCAGCGGCGGGCTGACTTTCCTGACCCGCGCCGAGGTAACCGAAGCCAAATTCAAACATCAGCAGACCGCTTGTATCCGCTGCGGACGCTGCCTGTCGGCCTGTCCGGAAAATCTCAACCCGACGCGCATCGCCCACGCCGTCAAGCACAACAACCTCGATTTGGCCCAGCAGTATTTTATGTCCGGCTGTATCGAGTGCGGCGCGTGCAGTTATGTCTGCCCGGCTCATATCGAATTGACCGGCTATATCAAGACCGGAAAACTGCTCGTCGCACGGACCAAAAAGAAAGCCTGAGATACATAACCGAAAGGAATTAACATAAATGCTCAGTAAAATCACAGTTTCGCCGGCGCCGCATATCAGCCAGCCGCTTTCAACCCGGCGGGTGATGCTCGATGTCATCATCGGGCTGGCGTTTCCTGTTGCCGCGGCGTTGTGGTTCTTCCGCCAGTACGCAGAGATTGTCCTCGTTGCATCGGTGGCAAGCTGCCTGGTCGGCGAATGGATATGTAACTGGATTCGCAAAAAGCCCAATTCGCTCGGCGATCTCAGCGCGGTAGTGACGGGAATTATCCTGGCGTTGTCGCTTCCGCCGATGGCGCCGTGGTGGGTCGCCGTCATCGGCGGCCTGTTTGCGATGATGATTGTCAAGATGCCCTTTGGCGGACTGGGATATAATATCTTTAACCCCGCGATGGCGTCGCGTGTATTTCTGACCGCCTGCTTTGGTGTCTTGATGACAACATGGACTGTTCCGGCCACGATGAAAGACGAAGGATTAAAGATTGTCTCCGCTTCCAATACTCAGGCTGTCACACAGGCCACGACGCTGGGCTGGAGTAAAATGATTCTCAAGGGACAGAAAGACGCTGCGGAAATCAATCCCTTGATTAAGCTGTCGTTTCTCGGCGACGAAGGCGGATGTCTCGGTGAAACCAGCGCCCTGGCGATTTTGCTGGGCGGTCTTTATATGCTCATCCGCAAAACCATCACGTGGCGGATTCCGTTTGCGGTTCTGATTTCGGCGGCGGTCGTCGCTGCGATTGGCTGGCTGATTAAGCCCGCAGCGTATGTCAGTCCGGTCATTCACATTGTCGGCGGCGGAATGATGCTGTGTGCGTTCTTTATCGCCACGGACCCGGTTACTTCGCCGCTGACAGTCAAAGGCGAATGGATTTTCGGCGTCGGCGTCGGCGTACTGATTATGCTGATTCGATTATTAGGCGAATACCCTGAAGGCGTGATGTACGCGGTCTTGATTATGAACGCACTAACGCCATTGATTGATCGGTTCTGCCGACTGATACCGGCGGGAGGAAAACCCCAATGTCCAATAGTATAAAATTATTCTTCCGGGAAAGCTGGCTGCTGATGGTATCCGCGGTCTTTTTCGGGGCGTTGCTGGCGGTCGCCAATGCGGCCTGGGCGCCGAAAATTGCACAAAACGAAATCAACAAATTCAGCAACCTGGCCAAAGCACTTCTGCCGGAAGCGATGAAATTTGAGCCGCTGCAGAATAAGGATAAAATCATTATCGACCTGGGTGACGGCAAGACGGCAGGGGCCGACGTGCGAAAAGGTCTTGACGCGGCGGGCAACTGCATCGGCTGGGCGTTTTTGGCCGAGGGAAGCGGTTTTGCCGACAAGATTAAATTAGTCGTCACCGCTGACGCCGGCTTTACGAAACTCAACGGTTTCGGCGTACAGCAATGCAGCGAAACCCCCGGCTTCGGCGACAAAATCACGATTAAAAACGGTTTCTACCAAGCGCAGTACAAACAAGCCCCGGCCGGCAAATTCACGTTAACCAAAATCGGCGACAGTAAAAAAATTGACAGCGAAATCGTCGCCATCACCGGCGCCACGGTCACCAGTCAGGCGGTGGTCAATATTATGAATACGTATGTCGTGCAAATCAAACAGCAGTTGCAGCAAAAAAAGCTGATTGGACAATAACCCGCGGCCAACTGCCGCACTGGAAATAAAGGTCGAGATATTATGACGGAAAATCAAATGACAGCCTGGAAGGCATTTCGAGGAGGACTCTGGGACGAGATTCCGGTACTGCGGCTGATGCTGGGCCTGTGCCCGACGATGGCGGTAACGACCAGCGTCAAGGGCGGCCTGACGATGGGACTCAGCGTGGTCTTCGTGCTGATTTGCTCCAACGTCGTCGTCAGTATGATGCGTAACCTCCTCAAGCCGCATCTGCGGATTATGATGTTCACATTAACAATTGCGGCGTTTGTCACTATCGCGGATATGTATCTCAAGGCATTTCAGCCCGTGATGAGCGAAAAACTCGGTGCATACATCCCGCTGATTATCGTCAACTGTATTATTATCTGCCGCTCCGAAGCCTGTGCGGCCAAAAATGGAATTTGGGTCAGCGCTGTGGACGGCCTGGCGATGGGACTGGGCTTTACGATTGTGCTGTGCTTTTTGGCCTCGATTCGGGAAATTTTATCCACAGGCTGTATCACGTTTTCGGAAACGGCCGTGTGGACTGTTTTGAACCCGGTGGACAAAGGCGGCTGGTTCACGCCGTGGGCGGCGATGGCGATGCCCGTCGGCGCGTTTATTACGCTGGGCCTGACACTCGGCGCCGTTAATCAGCTCACCAAAAAGAAAGCCTGAGATTCGTACACAGGAGTAATATTATGAATTTTGCGGTTAGTTTAGCGCTGGGATTTATCAGTATCGTTTTAATTAACAACTTCGTTTTTACGAAGTTTCTCGGCAGTTGTCCATACCTCGGCGTTTCAGGCAGGCTTGATATGGCCTTCGGGATGGGAATGGCTGTCACGTTTGTGACGACGCTGGCCGGGGCGATGACATGGCTGATTGACCACCTGTTTTTGAACGGCACACCGTTGGAAGTGACTCGCTATGTTTGCTATATCCTCGTCATCGCCGGCGCGGTGCAATTGGTGGAAATGTATCTGCGAAAATTTTTCCCGTCGCTGTATGAAGCGTTCGGTATCTTCCTGCCGCTGATTACAACCAACTGCGTTATTCTGGGTCTGTGCATATTCCTGAACCTGTGGCAGATTGATAATTTTCTGATGGCGGTGGTGCTGAGTTTCGGCGCCGGTATGGGGTTTACGATGGCCATCTGTATTATGGCCGGCATTCGTGAAAATCTTGCAATGGCGGATATCCCCGAATGTCTCCAGGGCGCGCCGATTACACTGATTACAGCGGGTTTGCTGACGCTGGCGTTTATGGGCTTTGCCGGAATGATTAAATAATAAATTCGAAATCCGAATATCGATCCGCCGCGGCGGACAAAACAAGTACAAATGATTAAAATCCAAACATTAACAGCAGCGGCAAGCGCAAGCGAGCCGATTTATTGGGCCGACAAGCCTGCAAATCCTGTCGCTTGCGCTCCAGGCTGCTGTTTGCATTGGCAATTGTTTTGGTCATTTTAGTTTTGAATTTTGAATTTGTTTCGGATTTCGGTTTTCGTGCTTCGGATTTTAACTCTGGAATAATCCGAAAGAAAATAGCGATGTAGCTTTAATTTCTGGAAAAAATGAAAATGGGAAATGATATTCTTTTGGCTTCTATAACGGATTTGATTCAAGCCTCCTGGCCGGCCGCGGTTTTGATGCTCGGACTGGGCACAGGCTTTGCGGTTGTACTGCTGATTGCCAGTATCAAATTGACCGTCCAGGAAGACCCCAAGGTACTGGATATTTACGCGGCCCTGCCGAAGATTGACTGCGGCGGCTGCGGCTTTGCCGGCTGTACCGCCTATGCCAAAGCAGTCAGGTCCGATGCGCTTCTGCTGGGAAAGTGTCTGCCCGGCGGCGCTGCGGTGATGGACAAGATCGCTGAAATCCTCAACCTGCAAATCAGCGGCGCCGGTGCCCCGCTGCGTCCGATTGTCCATTGCCGGGGACACAAATCCGACAAGATGTTCTACGCCAAATACGACGGCATCCCCGCCTGTACCGCCGCCAACGCTCAGCCATTGGTGCAGGCCTGCGGCTTTGGCTGTCTTGGCTATGGCGATTGTACCCGCGCCTGCAAATTCGATGCGCTGCATATAGTCGAGGGCCTGTCCACTGTCGATTACGAAAAATGCACCGGCTGCGCCGCCTGCTCAAAAGCCTGCCCGCGAAATCTGATTACGATGGTGCCTTTTGTACAGGACCCGATGGTGACAGTGGCGTGCAGCAGCAAAGAAAGCGGCAAAAACACCCGCGCCTTCTGCAAAGTCGGCTGTATCGGCTGCGGCATCTGCGCCAAACAAACGGACTTATTTACGATTGCGGATAACCTGTCACGGATGAATTACGAAAAATACACCCCCTCCGACGCGGTTAATACAGCGATAGCCAAATGCCCAACAAAAGTCATCGTCCATCGCGGCAAAAACGCCCCGGCAGATGTGAATCCGGCCGAGGAAAAAACAGTGGTCGCAAGCTAACACTCCAACCGGAATACTTCTTCCACGGTTTTATTGAATACCCAGGCGATTTTCATCCCCAGCACGAGCGACGGTGTGTAGCCGCCCTGCTCGATGGCGATAATTGTCTGCCGTGTCACGCCGACTTTATCCGCCAAAGCCTGCTGGGTCATTTCGTTATTGTCAAAACGCAGCCGGCGGATTTGATTGGTCAGCTTTTCAGCCATTGGCCTTCTTGCCTTTCCCATAGAATACAATCATCGCAGCATAATAAAGGGTTGCTGTCAATAAACCAACCCCCAGATGAATCACCGGAAGTACGGATGTTGGAATAGAACCTCCGACGCCGGTCCATAAGATCACAATGGCATCTGAGATATAGATCAAAAAACATAGCCCGGCAAAACTGATGATCACGGCCCGGCGGGAAATCTGGCTGTCCCGTTCATCGCAATCCGGCTCAGCCGGGCTTTGTTTCCGACAGGACCATACCAGTGCCGCAAACAGAACAGCAAGAAAAGGACATAGAATAAGACATAAAACCCGCCGATAGGCTGGCGATAAAAGTAAGAGCATAAACGCCGTCGCGTAAAGGACACTGGAAGTTAGACTCCCAAAAAATCCCACCCATGCCGTTTTTTGCATCCGGTTCATTTTGTCTCTCCTTCAGAAGTTTTATCCCGGCCGTAAAGAATCAGAATTGACAGGGCATGAACAAAAATACAGGTTATCCCGGCCAGCATCCATATCATCGGCAGCACATTGACATCGATTGTTCCGCGTATACCTTTAATCATCCATATTCCCATACATAGACTACCAAATAACAAATAGGAAGCCGTAAAACCGTTTTTAACGGCCGCGGAATTGATCGCCACGTCGCGTTCATCAAATTGCACCGGCCCAGGGTCTTTTCTGAACAGCACAGGCGCCAATCCCCCAAAACCACTGATAGCCAGAAACGCTGATCCTGCCCAAGCGCGGGGAAAGCCGATTTTGTAATAAAAGACCGTAACCGCAATCGCCGCAGATAAAACGGCGATGCCCTGTGTAATCACTATCAGCCACGACATTTTTTGTATACGATTCATTGTCTTCTCCTTAAATATCTGTTTTAAATACATACGTATCTTCAACTATACACAATGTATATCAGGCCATACATAATGTCAAGTCTATTTTACATATATTTTTAAAAAATTTTTCCTGTATTGAATCAGGACTTTGAAACAGATGACCTGTTCAGCCATAAGTTGCGGTAGTATAAGAGGATATCGATAATTACCATCAGGCCGTTGAGGACATACAGGGCGATGACCCAGTCGGGGCTGTAGAGAATTTTATGAGTGATACCGGCCGCATAACCAATTGCCACAATATAGAGGAAAATAACGCTTTTGCCGGCACAGGTCCGGCTGGTCCACGATTTATAAATACTCACCGGCCAGGCCGCTCCGAAACAAATCATCATCACCGCTTCAAAGATACTCATAAAAAATGCCGCTTAACCGCCAATCTTCTTAAGTATCTCATCCGGGATGTCAAAGTTGGCATAGACTTCCTGGACGTCGTCGTGGTCTTCAAACTCCTCCATCATTCCAAGAAGTTTCTGGGCAGTTTCAACATCGGTCACCGGCACTTTATTTTGCGGAATCATCGAAAGCTGGGCGGATTCAAGCGGAATCTTCTTCTCTTCGAGCGTTTTTTTCAGACCATCATAAGCCGCGGGTGTACACGTGATTTCATAGATTTCGCCGAGGTTCTGCATATCATCGGCGCCGGCCGATAAAACAATTTCCATCAGGTCGTCTTCACCGACGGCGTCGGACTTAACCGTAATTAATCCTTTTTTGGTAAACATCCAGCTCACGCAGCCGGCAGCCCCGGTTGAACCGCCGCGGCGTTCGAAAATCTTTTTGATTTCCGGCGCGGTGCGATTGCGGTTGTCGGTCAGGCCCTCAATCATCACCGCCACGCCGCCGGGAGCATAGCCTTCATACAGTACGTTCTCATAATGCACGTCGCCCAGTTCGCCGGTGCCCTTTTTCACCGCCTTTTCAATGGTGTCTTTGGGCATATTGGCGGCCTTGGCTTTGTCAATCGCGTAGCGCAGCGATAAATTGGCCGACGGGTCGCCGCCGCCGGCTTTGGCCGCAACGATAATCATCCTGGCGATTTTGCTCCACAGCTTGCCCCGCTTGTTGTCAATCGCCGCCTTTTTGAACTTGATGGTTGACCAGTGTGAATGTCCGGACATACGATAAAAACCTCAGCAAAAGTTTCCTTTATAGATTAATGAATCACTTTATTCAGCGGGTAGGTAAAAATCCCCGATGCACCCGCCCGTTTGAGCTGCGGTATCAGTTCCCGCTCGATCTTCTCCTCAACGACGATTTCAATCGCCGTGTAATCCGAATCCGCCAGCGAAGAAACCGTCGGGCTTTTTTCCGCAGGCAGCAGGTTCAGGATTTTGTCGAGATCTTTCTTGTGCACATTCATTTTCAATCCGACGCGCGTCTTGGCGTCAATGGCAGCATTGAGCAGAATCGCGATGCCTTCAATTTTCTGCCGCTTGAATGCGTCTTTCCATGACGTATGATTGGCGATAAAACGCGTGGTCGAAACAAGAATCGTATCCACAATCCGCAGATTATTGGCCTTCAGCGACGACCCCGTTTCAGTCAGTTCGACGATGCCGCTGAGCAGCCGCGCCTTGACTTCGGTGGCGCCCCACGAAAATTCCACTTTGACTTTGACTTTTTTCTGTTCGAAATACCGCCGTGTCGCGCCGACCAGTTCGGTGGCAACGATGCCCCCGTTGAGGTCTTCGGGCTTTTGTACCGACGATTCGTTCGGCACGGCCAGCACCCAGCAAGTGGGGCTGGACGTTGCTTTGCTGTATTGCAGTTCGCAGACCTCATGGACATTCGAACCGTTTTCGACAATCCAGTCATACCCTGTAAAGCCCGCATCCAGCACGCCGTCTTCGACGTATCGGCTCATTTCCTGCGCCCGCAGCAGAATCAACTGAATTCCTGGATCGTCGATCTTCGGAAAATAGCTGCGGTCGGCGCCACTGATATTGAATCCCGCCTTCTCAAACAATTCCAGTGTCGCCTTTTCCAGGCTTCCTTTGGGAATACCCAGTTTTAACACTTGGTCAGACAATTTTGTTTCCTTTCCAAATGATTATTGATAAATGTACTCATGAATCATAATGCCGTTTATTCATAATCCATTTATCATTTATTTTTCTTTTTTGCCGCCGGTTTTTTCCGGGCTTCTTTGGCAAGGACGGATTTCTTGCCTCCCTTCTCAGCAGCCTGACGCAGCAATCCGTAAAACTCCCAATCGCGTGAGGCCGGAATATGCCGCTCGAAAAATGCTTCAATTTCTTCCTGCGTCGCCTCCGGACAAACCAACTCCTGGCTTTTCAGAAAGCTGAGCATCGTTTTCGTCAGCGGTATCGCATGACCCTGCAGCGCCGCCAGAAAACAGAAATTGACCGCGAAATGCGTCGTCCCGTTCAGTTCCTCCAGTTCTTTTTTGGCCTGTCGCTTGCCCTGTTCGTCAATCGCCTTAAGAGTCAGCCCGTCATACTTGTCGAATACCGCCGACAACATCCGGGTCAGATTGACCGCCACCTGCTCGCCGGGCTGATCCGTTTCCTCCAGAATTTCCTGAATTTCCTCGCTGCGCGACACTCGCAGATCATTGTAATCAATGAAATGGCTCTGAAGGTTTTTAAAAATCTTTTTAGCCTGCCGCTCTGTCGTGAACTCGCTGATCAGCCCATAAATCAGCGCATCCAGCGGCTCGGCAAAGTCCGCGGAGCCGATCTTCTGACCGCTTCTGAGCAGGCGGATGAACTTGTCGATTTTTGCACCGTATTCTTTACTGTTCTTCATATTCCCTGTCTCCTGTGGGATTTCAGGGTTGCTGCGAAGTACTGTCTCTGTTTTCGTCGTGGCTGCCGTCTCCGCTGTCGTCATTTCTGTCATGGTCCTTATATTCCTCGGCCGCACGCTCAATCATTTCCAGCGTGCGAAGTGTCTGCTGCATTTTTGTATCCAGTTCAAACCGCAGATGCGGGCAAAACCGGCTGACTAATTCCCGTCCCAAATGATATTGAATCACTCCTGCGGCGCTGCGAATTCCCTGAAAGGCGCGCGCTTTCGCCTCGTCGTTAGCGGCCATAATACTCAGATACACCGTGGCGTTCTTGGTGTCCGGCGAAATCACCACTTCGGTAACGCTGATCAGTCCCGTAATCCGCGGGTCACTGAGCCGCTGAGAGACAGTTCGGCTGACTGAGTCCCGAATCACATGCGCCATTTTTTGCAGTCTTCGGTTTGCCATTGCAATTTATTCGTTTGCCTCTACAGAGTTCTGGCCACCTCAACAATTTCGTATGCTTCCAGCACATCGTCAACCTTGACATCATCAAAGTTGGCGATTTTGACGCCGCACTCCAAACCCGTCTTGACTTCCCGCACGTCGTCCTTAAAGTGTTTCAGCGATTCAATGGAATACTTATCCTTGACAACAATGTTGTTGCGGATAAGCCGCAGCTTGGCATTCTTGGCGACCATGCCGCTGGTCACATAACAGCCGGCAATGGTACCAATACCGGACACCTTGAAAGTGTTTCGTACCGTCAGCCGGCCAAGCGTCTTTTCCTGATATTCAGGTTCCAGCAGACCAACCATCGCGGCACGGACGTCCTCTGTAATACGATAGATAATACTGTACAGGCGGACATCGACGCCTTTGCTGTCGGCCAGCTGCCGAACATGTTCGTCGGGGACGACGTTAAAACCGATAATAATCGCACGGGACGCCTCGGCCAAAACCACGTCACCTTCGGTTATACCGCCGACGGCAGCGTGCAAAATCTTGACCTTGACTTCCGGCGTACTCAAATCAGTCAGGTATTTATTCAGTACTTCCACCGAACCCTGCACGTCGGCTTTGACGATCAGATTCAATTCCTTGATATTGCCGGCGGCAATCTGGCTGAACAGATTATCCAGCGTAATTTGCGACCGTCGGGCCAGCGATTCTTCACGCACAAGGTGTTTATTTTCATCCGCCGCCTGTTTAGCCTGGTTGATATCATCGAGTTTATAAAACCGGTCGCCGGCCTGCGGAACTTCTGCCAGACCCGAAATCTCCACCGGCATCGCCGGTTCGGCTTTCTGAATGCTGCGCCCATGGCTGTCGGTAATCGTGCGGACACGACCATAAGCGCTGCCGACCAGAAGAATATCGCCTTTTTCAAAACAGCCTTCCTGCACCAGCAATGTCGCTACGGCGCCGCGGCTCTGCGTCATTTTCGCCTCGATCACCCAGCCGGTTGCGGGAATCGTCGGATCAGCTTTATACTCTTTCAGTTCCGCGATATAATCCAGATGTTCCAGCAAACTCTCTATCCCCTCTCCCGTAATCGCGCTGGTCTTGATGATTTCGGTATTGCCGCCCCATTCGGTCGGCGTCAATTCCTGCTCGGCAAGCTGCCCGTAGATGCGATGCAAGTCCGTGCCGGGCAGGTCAATTTTGT
The DNA here is from genome assembly GCA_016873215.1 of Planctomycetota bacterium. GTDB lineage: Bacteria > Planctomycetota > Phycisphaerae > Sedimentisphaerales > Anaerohalosphaeraceae > Anaeroglomus. The sequence continues at coordinate 79,992 of VGXU01000001.1, read as the reverse complement.
TCATTGCCACAATCATCTGAACATTGGCGGCCTTGGCGTGCCGAATGGCTTCCACCGTCTGCGGCATCACCCCGTCATCGGCGGCCACCACCAATACCACGATGTCCGTCATATTCGCTCCGCGGGCACGCAGTGTCGTAAATGCCTCGTGGCCGGGCGTATCCAGAAACGTCACCTTTTTGCCCTTCAACTCCGCCTGATAAGCGCCGATATGCTGCGTAATTCCGCCGGCCTCGCCCTTGGCGACTTCCGCCCGGCGAATCCGGTCCAGCAGGCTGGTCTTGCCGTGGTCCACATGCCCCAGCATCGTCACTATCGGAGGCCGTTTTTGAAGATTCGTTTTTTCCCGCTGCTCATACTGACGGTGAATTTGTTCTATCAGTGTTTGTTTCTTCTGGACAATCAGTTCCGTACCGAATTCCATCGCGATCAATTCAGCCGTGTCTGTCGCCAGCGCCTGATTGGCTGTGGCCATAACGCCTTGTTTCATCAGCCGTCCAATGATGTCGCCGATTTTGACACGCAGCGCCGCAGCCAAATCTTTAACCAGTATCGGCTCGGTGATCACCGTCTTTTCAGGACGCTCTACCGCCGCCGCCTCTTCCCCTGTCCGCGTCTCAATCCGCCGAACCGGACGAAATCGCAGCGACTCGCCGCTGGCCGCGGCCAGACGCGCCTGCCGCTCTTCCATGTCTCTGGCACGCATGCGCTTGCCGCCCTTGAGACGTTCTTCGTCCTCAAAACCTCCTTTGCCTTTTTTACCTTTATCCTTGCCGGGTTTCTTGGCTTTGACGGGAACCGCGGGTTCGGCTTTACCCAGCAATAATACCTCTCCGACAGGTTCTTTTATTTTTTCACGGGCGGCTTTGCCTTTTTTGGGCGGACGCAGCGCATCGGTCTCAACCGACTCAACTCGAATCACCGTCGGACCGCTTAATTTGGCCGGCTTGGGTTTATGCATTGGACCTGCCGGCTTGACGTCCTTGGGTTTGGGCGGAACATGCATCACCGGCGCAGGATAGGCCGGCGGCGGGACTACAGGCTCGGGCGGCTCAACCGGTGTTTCAACCATCGCTCCCGCAGCCCAGTCGGATTCGTCGGATGGAATTTGAGAAGGTTCCGCCTGAGTCGTCGCGGCAACTGCCTGGGCCGTCTGCGATTCAGAGGGTGTTTCCGGCGTTTGCGTTTCCGCCGTACCCGGAGCTTCCGGCTGCAAAACGCTTGTCGCCTGCGGCGCTTCTTCCACTGTCACGACGGGCGCCCCCGCTTTTTTCCTGCGTACACGAACTTTTTCGAGATCGACCGGCTTAGCCGTTTCCACCGCGGTAACGTGTGCACCCTCGCTGAACCATTCGCGAATGGTCGCGGCCTGACCCGCCGTCAGCGGAGTCATGTGACCGCCTTTCAGCTCCATGCCTTCATCCACGCACTTGGCTAAGATGGCCTTACTGGCCACGCCCAACTCTTTGGCCAGTAAATATACTCTCGTGACAGTCTTGACAGTCTTTGCCAAACCACGTTCTCCTGTTTCATACGCCGCCGTTTGCTGCAGGCATAAATCCCGAACAAATCAGCGGGAACGTCTTTTTTCTTGTTGTTCCCGGATCAGACTTTCGGCCTGAGTAGCCAGACTTTCCGCCGCCGCTTTCTTGGCCGTTTCGGTCGCCGACGCAACCACCTGTTCCGCAAGTGGTTTTTCGACGCTCAGTTCTTTCATCAACGGTTCCGGGCCGACTTCCTCGAGGTCCAGAACAGACACAATTCCCAGCGCCAGTAATTTATCCACCAGCCGATCGTCCACTCCGGGAATTTCTTTCAGACAACCCGCCAGCCGGTCCACTTCGCGGTTGTATTCCGCCGGGGTCAGAATATCAATATCCCAGCCGGTCAGACGGGCCGCCAGCCGCACGTTTTGACCGTGCTTGCCGATAGCGAGACTGAGCTGGTCTTCGGCGACGACCACCGTGGCCTTGCCCAGTTCAAAACAGATTGCAATTTCACTCACCTTGGCCGGCATCAGCGCATTAGCGATCAGTGCCTGCGAAGAATCACTCCATTTGACGATGTCGATTTTCTCGCCGCCCAGTTCATCGACGATATTGCGAATCCGGCTGCCGCGGATTCCCACGCAGGCACCGACCGGATCGACTTTATCATCGGTGGATTCCACGGCGATTTTCGTGCGATACCCCGCCTCGCGGGCCAGAGCCTTGATTTCGATAATGTTTTCAGCCACTTCCGGCACTTCCTGTTCGAACAGCCGGCGAATCAGGTCAGGATGAGTTCTCGACAGGATAATTTTAATCTGGCTGTTCGTCTCCCGCACATCGAGAATGATGCAGCGGATACGGTCGCCGGGATGATGCGTCTCGCCGGTAATCTGTTCGGATTTGGGCATGATCGCCTCGACCCGATTGTTCAGATTCACCACCAGCACCCCGCCCTCATAGCGACCGGCTATACCCGTGATTATCTCCCCTTTGCGCTGCACATACTCGGCAAAGATGCTGTCGCGTTCATCGGCGCGGATTTTCTGAATCATCACTTGTTTAGCCGTCTGTGCGGGAATACGACCCAATTGACGAATATCAATCTGCACATTATCTTTCCATGCGTTTATTTCGCCGGTGTTGCGGTCAATTTTTACCGTCACCTCCGGTTCCGTTTCTTTCGCTTCTTTGGAACTGAAATATTTACGGGCCGCAGAAACCATCGCCGATTCAAGGTCCACAAAAATGGACTCCTTGCTGATGTTTTTATCCCGCGCGATATTCTCAACGATTCGCAATAATTCCTGATTCATTTTGTCCTTTTCCCTGTAATAAAATAAAAAAGTGGAAACCTTCAGGTTGCCACTTTTCATCACCACAGAACATACCGCCCATCCAGCAGACCGGATGGAATAACTGGCTGTTAGTTTAGTCAGCCATCATACCATCCTCCCTGCTTCGGGGCTTGTTCTGTCGCGTCCCTGAAGACAGAATTTATACCCGAAAAGTCGCTGGCGCATCCAAAACGCTTGAGCATAGTAACTTGTGCCACTATGCCTATACACGACTTATAAATCCTGATATTACCATAAGTTAGATTCCTATTCGCCGGAGTTTCCGACACCGGCGTCCCGATTATTATATCTCTGCTTATCGGAAAGTCAAGCCGGAAAGCAATTTACAGAAAAAAAGCCGAACGAGAACGCTCTCGGCATTTTGAATGCTAATATCTTGCTCGTTTTCAGACCCGCCGAGTCCTATTTGTGCTCCATTGTTTGTTGTCGTTTTATTTCCATATCAAGCTTCCAGAGATATTTTTGCGTGCGAAAAGTCAGGATGCACAAAATCCCCATCGAAACAGCCAGAATCCACAGCAGCAGCGGCAGAATCCATTTTGTGCCGCAAAAAATCAGCACCGTGTTAATAATAATAAACCAGATGCGAATCTCCGTCGGCCCCGTGGCTAAGTAAGTAATCTTAAATTCGCCGGTGGCGCCGAAGCCCAGAAACGACGCGACCATATAGCCGCCGAAAACAGGCACCAGCAGTAAAATAATCTCCCGGCTGAACCCCTCGGCCAGCAGCGCATAGCCGATCAGCGTCGAACACGTGAAAACATAATCCAGCAGGTGGTCCATATAAAAGCCCCACTTGATCAGGCCGGTGTCTTTGTATCGACCGATGGCGCCGTCAAAAGCATCGGTGAACCACTGCAAAAAAATCATCAGCGAACTGGCCCACAGCCAATGCAGGTTCCCCGTCGTCCCGGCCAGAAAACCAAACACAATCAGCCCGGCACACCACGGCACCGTCAGCAGGGTCAAATGCCACGTCTCAATCCACCGGGGAAAATGCGGCGTCAGCCACTGAATAAATCGTTTTTCGTATGGCGCCAAAAGTGTTTTCATCGGCGCCTTGCCCGCGGCGCCGGCAATCGGTGTCGCCATCGTTTCTCCTTTTATCTCATTTATCTCATGACCAGCTTCTTTTATAGATACCCTTTTATTATTTCCTTTCAGATAAGACTTGTCGAGAGGAAAAAAAACGTGTACATTGTTTTTTATATCCGTGATTTGCAGGGTCATTCACCGAAGGATAGGTTTTATGGATGATATAAGCCGATTTATCGACTTGGTCAAATGCGGCAATACCTGTATCTCCATCGTCACGTATGAGGAGTACGAGGCGCTGGAGGTTGTTCGTCAGGCCGCGGAAAAACTCGAATATGGAATGCAGATCTGGTCCGTGGGACGCGGCGTCCGCAACGGATTTTTCCCCGTGCTGCCGACGCCTTCCGAGATGGAACCCAAAACCCCGGAACACGGACTCAAAATGTTTCTCCAGGCCCCGCCAAAAACGATATGTGTCGCGCTGGATTTGGCGCCGTTTTTGAGCGAACAGGTCACCCTGCGTACCCTGCGGGATACGATTAACCTCCTGAAAGCGAATCTGAATATCCTGGTTTTGATTCACGGCGAAGACATCCTGCCGGGGGTCATTAAGACTTATACGCGCGAATTTGAATTATCGCTGCCGGGCGAAAAAGAGCTGGATAACCTGATTCGAACGACACTGCGCGAAATCCACGACAAGACGCCCTTGCAAATCGGCATCACCAAAAACGGCCTGACGGCCATTATCCGCAACCTCCGCGGCCTGTCGCTGCGGCAGGCAAAGCAGATTATTTACGATTCCGTCTCCATCGAGAAAAAATTCAGCGATATGGACGTTAATAAAATCATTGCCGGCAAACGCCGGATGGTCCGCACCGACGGCCTGCTCGAATATGTCGAGGCGCCGCTGGATATGAATGAAATCGGCGGAATGAATAATCTCAAACACTGGCTGACCCACCGCCAGAATGCCTTTACTGAACAGGCGATAGAGTACGGCATCACACCGCCGCGCGGCGTAATGATTCTCGGCGTCCAGGGTGCGGGCAAAAGTCTCTGTGCCAAGGCCATCGCAACCGCCTGGCACCAGCCGCTTTATCGTCTCGACCCCGGCATCCTGTTCAACAGCTACGTCGGCCAATCGGAAAATAATCTGCGTCACGCCCTCAAGCAAATCGAAGCCATGGCGCCGGCGGTCTTATGGATTGATGAGATCGAAAAAGGATTCGCCTCGGCGGCCAGCCAGAGTACCGACGGCGGCCTCAGCAAACGGATGTTCGGCACGCTCTTGACGTGGATGCAGGAGCACCGCCAGCCGGTGTTTCTTGTGGCCACAGCCAATGACATTGAAGCCCTGCCGCCCGAACTGCTGCGCAAAGGCCGGTTCGATGAGATTTTCTTTGTGAACCTCCCAGGCCCTGCGGCAAGAAAAGAGATGTTCCAAATTCACCTCATTAAGCACAAACGCGACCCGCATAAATACGACCTCGACTTGTTGGCCAAAGAATCGCACGGCTACAGCGGGGCCGAGATCGAACAGGCCGTCATCAGCGCCCTGCACGAAGGCTTCAGCAGGCAGACGGACCTGACGACGGAAATGGTTATCACAGCCATGAAAAGTTCCCCGCCGCTGTCGATTACGATGCGCGAAAAAATGGAAGAACTCTGCGCCTGGGCACAGGGCCGCTGCGTCCCGGCTGACTAAAAATTCCAGACAACCCTAAAGACAAAGTATAGTATGGCTAAATCTTTGGTTTAATTGTGGAAAAACCGACCTTTTAAAGACACCTTTGAAATTTCTAATTGCCAGCATCTCGGTATATTTACTTCTTTTTTTACTGGATTTCCCCTATTGACAATGCCCATATTAAAATGCTATCGTAAATTAAACTTATTTACAATTTTTTTAGGAGGATGAAAGATGAGACAGAAGTCAGTAATTCCAACGTTCTTCATCGTTCTGCAAATTCTATTGATGAGCTTCACTGTATTTGCAATCCCCACCAGCCCGTATAAGTTTTACAGCACCATGCCGGATAATTCCCAATACGCCAGGGATTACAATCCTGCGCCTGCTCACGGGGATTATTGGGGCAATATGATGTGCGGACCCACTTCCGCAAAAAACTCCATGGTCTGGCTGGCGAAAAACAACCCGGCCTATAAAAAATTAAAACAGAAAATAGTCGGCGACCAATGGGTGGATATGTCGCATCAGGAAATCATCGAAGAGATCGCAAAAAAAATGAAGCCCGGCTGGGATTGGAATAAAGATAAATATCCCGGCGTTTCTGATGACGAGTTCGTAACCGGCAAAAAGGCATTTGCGGAAGCGAGGGGACTGAAACTGAATATCAAATGGATGAAAAATACCTCGCTGGGGCTTAAATGGGGCACGGAAACAGTCGGGGAGCCTACTTTAAAGTGGATTATGAAAGAAATTGATGACGATGAAGATGTAGAGATTTCCACCCCGAACCATTGGGTAACGATTGATGTCGATACGGTCTGGATGAAAGAATGGACAACAATTGCCGGATATATGTGCGAAACATTTGAAGATGAAAATGGCAACGGCTATTGGGATTTGGGAGAGCCTTTCTGGGATAACAATTATCTGGGACTTAATCTTGGAACAGCCGGCATTTATGATTCATTCCTGTATATTAATGACCCGGCAAACGTCCACGATGGCTGGCAATTAACAGAAATAAAAAATGGAAAGCTTTATGTTGGTTCTTTGGGCTATATCGAAACCGTTGTGAGCGAATCCCCTGTTCCTGAACCGGCATCAATCACATCCGTGTTGCTTGGCTTGGGTAGTTTAGGTTTGTGGAAACGTGGAAAATAGCTTAAAAATCTTCTGTAAGACTATGATGACTGTTGAATAAAAATTTGGCCTGTGGGTTTTGAGGCGTTCCCTTTTACCCACAGGCCTGTTTTGTCGATGAGAATCCCAGTCACTTTTCCCCGCAAATCTAAAAACCTTAAATTTCCTTCCCGCCAAAAAAACCGAACCATCGGCCGGAAATCTCTGTAAAAGATTTATTCCTCCGTTATAATTTACCGGCAGAAAATGTCTAATTATTTGAAACCCAAAAGGATACCCTCGGCGATTAAGAATGGCCAAAGGACAGAAAAAAATCAAGCTTGCTGACAAGATTTATCAGATTTCCACGCTGGTCGCGGGAAAATTTGAGCTGCAGGAGGTACTGGACCGGCTGGCTGAGGCGGCCGTGCTGGTCACCAACACCACCGCCTGCTCTATCCGCCTGCTGGACGATACCTCCGGCGACCTGACTATGCGCAGCACCTACGGCCTGAGTGAAGAATACCGCAACAAAGGCCCAGTCAATCTCGACGAGCCGGTCATCAAGGAAGCCTTTTCCGGCAAGGCCGTCGTACTGGACGATATGCGCCAAGACCCGCGGGTGCGATACCGCGAAGCGACCATCAAAGAAGGCCTCATCAGCCAGTTGACCGTAGCGATAATGTTCCGTGGAAAGCCGCTGGGCGTACTGCGTATTTACAGCCCCGAGCCGAATCGGTTTAACCGCCACGCAATTCGTATCGCCAAACTGGTCGCCACACAATGCGCCATCGCCATCACCAACGCCAAACTGTACGCCCAGGCGCTGGAAGGCGCAAAAATGAATCAGCAGATGGATCTGGCCGCGACGATTCAGCGGCGAATGATTCCCAGCAAGGCCCCCTGCGTCTGCGGACTGGATATCGCCGCCGTATATAAACCCTGCTTTCAGATTGGCGGCGACCTCTACGACTTTTTTGCCGTGGACGACCACAGCATTGTCGTCGCCATCGCCGACGTCATCGGCAAAGGCGTCCCCGCCGCCATTATGATGAGTATGTTCCGCGGCGCGATGCGGGCTTATGCCGACGGCGGCTACGGCAGGCACAGTCTGCGGGAAATCATACAGAAACTTAACGTCGTTGCCTGCCGCGAATGCCGCAACGGCGAATTTATCACGCTGTTCCTGGCCAAAATCGACACGCGCGAAAATACGCTGATTTACTGCAACTGCGGCCACGAACCCGGCCTGCTCATCCGTTCCGAAGGACAAATTGATTCGCTCGAAAAAGGCGGACTCGTGATGGGCCTGATGGAAAATACGCCGTATGAAACCGAAACCGTGCCGTTTAAGCTGGAAGACACACTGCTGCTCTACACCGACGGCCTGATTGACGCCGTCAATTTTGAAGGGCAGATGTGGGGCAAGGAACGCCTGATGGAAATTTTGTATCAGGCTCGCGGCTATTCCGCCTCGCAGATGGTGCATACCATTCTCGGTTTTCGCCGGCGGTTTGTAGGACTCGCCAGTCAGCTCGACGACACCAGCATGCTGGCCATCCGAAGATTGACAAATAACAACCCATAATCAAAACACCAAAAACATAGACTCTCCACCGTTTTACAGCGTCTTTTGTTTCGCACAAAATCGCAGTCATACTCCTGTCGTGCCAAAACGAAAGACGCTTGACAAAAACACAACAAGCAATGATGATACCACGCCGAGGGAAGATGAAAGCATCGGCCCGCAGGCCAGGTCCGATAAAGACTGTCTCAATAAGGATGTTATGAGCCCGGAGAAAACACAGGTCAAGGGATTCGACACAGTTGCGGTCTTCACGTTCACCCCCGAAGGACAATGCGAAATCCACAACGATATTTCCGTCCTCGAAGGAATCAGCCGGGACAAGGCCTTCTTTCTTCATCGCTGCCTTGAACAGACATGGCAGACGGTCACAAAATTCAATCCGCAGGATTATGCGTATCTGACCGACCATAAAATCCGTCTGCGCATCAGCCTCATGGCCGAACAGCCGGCGGTTCTGATGCCGCACGAAATCCTCCTGCACGAGAGCCTTCTGGATTTCGACGCCGAAAATCGAGTGGAGCGGGAAGCGCTGCTGACCGGATACATGGCGATGGTCTTTTATCATTTCTGCCATGCCGACCTTCATATCAGTCAGGTGCAGCAATACGGCCTGTATTTTTTCCAGGCGCATAAATCCATTCTCGACGCCGCGATTAATCAGATTGACGCCCTCCCGGAAAAAATCCGCCCGCTGCGCCTGCAGCACGCCCTGCAGCAATTAGACACGCTGATTTTGCTGGAGGAATTCTGGGACTACTTCGGCCGGACGCCGGCGGCGGCGGAATTTCTAAACACCGCTGGCACCGAGCCGGAAAAACAACGGACTCATCTTCGTAATATCCTGAGCCGTCAGGCTATTCTGTTCGCCCAATCGAAAAAACTCACCCCTGACGCCATTCAAAAAACGCTGGTCGGATTCAAACATCTCTTTTTTGAATTCTCAACGATTGTGGTGGTGTATCAGCTCCCTCGGGATGTCACAAAAGTGATTCGCGTGGCCCCCGAACGATTCGCCGACGCGATGAGTCACGACGACGCCTGCCGCAGCGTTTATTCGCACGGCGTCCGCACGGAAATTTTTCACGACCACGACGCCTTTATCCGGCCGTGGCTGGATCGGCTGACAATCTGGGCCGCCGACCCGGCGCTGGGTGAATTGTCGCGGATGCTGATTTCCGATCACATCCACACCGTTAACGCCGCGATGGACGAACTGGTCCGGCGGATTCGATATAAACAAAACGCCCATGAATCCCTGCGGCTGCTTTATGCCTCACTGTATTACTGGCACAATCCCAACAAGGGCATCAGCCGGTCGGTCTGCCTGAGAGTCAGTAAAATCCTCGAAGACCTCCTGACGGAACGGCCCGCGGCCTTTCCGCCCGCCAGGGTCAATCGCAGCTATTTTCGCGGCGAATCACCGCATATTCGCGTTAGTACGCATAAGCCCGCCCGCATCGGTCTCAAAAATACCCAGGCACGAGTGCAATGGTCGGTCAACGGTCACAAGAAAAAAAACGTGGCGATGCAATTGGACAAAACGGCTTCCGACAAGGAAAAACTGGTCTTTGAGGCCCGCCTGCCGGGACAAAACGGCTGGATTCATTATTCCGTACAGATTTCCACCGACGCGGGAAAAACATGGCAGTTCGAAAAATTCGACGAAAACTCGCACGGCCTGCTGAAACGCGTCGCCGATGAACGCGGCCAGCGGGTACTGAGCCTCTACGCCGACGCCTTCAATCTCAAGCTCGACGCAAGCCGGCGTCCTGTCCGGGATGAAACCGGCGCGTTTGTCTATGGCACGTTCGATGACCTGGCCGAACAATTGCCCGCCATTAAACAGGAAGGCTACACGCGGATTTATCCGCTCGGTGCGATGGAGCTGGGCTGGGCCGGCGAAGCGGGGCCGGACCCCTCCGTCTTTTCCATCTGGGACGGCCGCACCATCCGCTATGATTTGGGAGGAATCGAAGGTCTTCTGCGCCTCAAGAAAAGAGCCGACGAACTCGGAATGAAAATCCTGCTGTGCGTACTGAGTCATTTTTCGCGGGCCTGGCACAGTTGGCCTTACACCCTGCCGGTCTACATCACCGGCCCCGACGGAAAACTGTCACGCCGGGCCGGCTGGGACGGCGAATGGTCCGAATGGCTCGACAGCTTTATGGTCAATATGCGAGACCTCGACAACGTCGAATATCTGACCGGAATCTGCAGGGAACTGACCGAACTGGGTTTCGGCCTGCGCATCGACGTAGGCCACGGATTTGATACGGTTTTTCCCGTGCATCCTGACCAGACCGAAACGTCGAAATTGTTCGGGGAAGTAACCGTCAAGGGCTTTGAGCCGATTGACCTGCGCGGAACCAACGAACCGAACATTCCGATTTTGTATCTCGCCTATCATGTGCAGAAAGCGGTGCCGGGAGCACTGCTCATGTACAGCGAGCAATGGCACGCCAACGAAGTGCGAATGATTAAATCCGCCACGATTCCTTATAACGCCGTTATTAAAAATCTTGAAAATATCCGCAGCGGTCAGGCCGTGGACAGTCCGCTGGGACTGAATAACAATCTCGAATATCTGCAGCAGCTTCTGAACCGCTACGGCGGACAGACGCTGTCCTTGTTTAACAGCCACGATGAAGAAGCCCCGGCCAGCAATTACCAGAATATGATTTGGCCGACCGCGGCCCTGCTGGTCTTCAGCAGTTACGGCCCCGTCATGTATCACATCAGCCGCCTGCCAGGACCGGAAGCAGGACCTTTCTCCAAACGATTCGATATGGCTTATACCGAATGCTGGAAACACTGGGTCAATAACCGTTTCTCGCATCCCTGGCAGCAGGAAGAAACCGCCCGACAGGACATCCTGCGCCACTATCCTTACCTGCGGGGATTCGGAACGTATCTGCGGGGATTGTTTGCCTTTGCCGACGAAAACCCGGCGATAGCCAGGGGAACAATCACTCCCATCGCCACCGGCAACGGACGCATCGCCGCGTTTGTCCGGTCGTGCCCAAAACAAAAACTGCTCTGCGTATTCAATTTCCCAAACCCCTACCTCGAAGGTCAGCAGGCGATTGCGCGGTCGTACAATTTCCGCCTGCGCAGCGCCGAAACAGGCCGGCCCGTCGAAGGAATCAATCTTCAGGATTTCTACGAAATGCGGGAACGATACAACAACGTCGAAGGCAAAATGCGATGGGGACAAAAAGAATACTGGTCGGGCCACGAACTGCTGGAGTTGGGATTCGGCGGCTCGCTGGAACCGGTATCCAGCAGTGTCTATGAAATTGTTTCCAAAGAACATGTGATTCAGGAAAAACAGGTTCTTTTCGATTCCTTCCGGCGGTTTTTCCGCTACGGACGCGAGGAACGCGTTCGCCACTGTTATGTCGCGCGGGTATTTCTCGAATGTTGCGCTCCGGATAATTCCTCATACGAGCGGTTTTGCGAGTTATTCGAGTTGCTGATTCACTGGGTCCTCGAAGAAGCCGATTACGGCGTCGCCTCGGTGGGACTCCTGCTGCGGGACCTTGGCGACCGCAATCCTGGAATCACGCAGGTCGTGACGGATTTCCTGATGCGAATCACCATCAACGAACAGCGTCTTTTTGACCGCGACCTCTGTCGGGCCGCCGTCGATATTCTTCAGTCCATGCAGTTGGGAACCATCGTGCTGGTCTCGCCCGAATCACGATTCAGCGGCGAATCCGGCGGCGTCGGCATCTATACTACCGACATCGCCGACGTTCTCAGTGAATTGGGCTTCCACGTCGTGCTGGTCACGCCCCTGTATGAAAGAAATCGCAGCGCGATTCTTTCACATTTCGCCCCGAAGTTTGAGGGACATCAATTTACCATTCGGTTCCCCGATTTTAACGAACAGACACAAACCGCTGAGCCAGGCTCCAAAGTCGAGGTGGTCAACATCCGGCGGGCCAACCTCGTGCGTCGCCGTTACGGCAAACGCTCGCGCATCGAGGTGCTGTACATCGAAAACGCCGCATACCTCGACGCCCCTTACAGCGGCTCCACCGGCGAAGATAAAGTGCGGCGCGCCCGCGTGCTGGCTCAGGGTGCGCTGGAAGCGCTGCGGGCGTACAATTATTATCCGTCCGTCATTCAGACCAACGAATGGCCCACATGGTTGGTCGCCGCATTCCTGGCAACATGGAAGGAATACCGCGAAGACCCCCATTTCGCCAACACCAAAGTCGGCAGCATGATGCACAACCCGCATCCGTCGTACGGCATCGTCCTGACCGAAGCCAACCCCGCAAAGCGAAATTATTATGCCAACGTCCTGGGCCTGGACCCGCGATTCCATTACGACCTCGCCATCAACCGCTATAGCCCGCACGGACATGAAATCGACCTCATGCACACCATGCTCCGCAGTTCCCATTTCATCGGCACCGTCAGTAAAGCTATGAAAGAACGAATGCTCCGCGAAACGTGGCTGTTTAACCACGCATGGGAATTCGCTGAAAAAGAACGAACGGGACTGTTCTTTGCCCGCCGTAACGGTTTCAATATGGCAGCACGCCAGCGCGCCTGGTTCAACACCAAAAAAAGTCTCGTCGAGACTTGGCAGCTCCTGGCCAGAAAACGACTCTTTTACAAATACTACGCCGCCAAAAAAACCGCCAAGCTCAATCTTCAAAACGACCCTAATATCCGCCTGACGCCCGACAGCGAAAACGCCGACCACATTATTTTCGGGATGCTCCACCGCATCTGCAGACAAAAAGGTTTTGAGCTGCTGGTGGACTGGAAAGTCTATACCGACGGACAAAACCGCTACGTCCGGCTGGAACCGTGGCGAATGGATGGCTTCACAATGCTCGAATATTTCCTCTCCACCGACCCGCGCATCCAGTTCGTGATATGCGGACGGGTGGAAGACAGCATGGACGCCAGAAGGTACGATATGCACCTGCGCCGCATCGCCGGCAGGAACGATATGGCCGGCAGATTCGCGTATTATCCGCAGGGCAGCCTCAGCCCCGATTTGTATCGCAATCTTTACGTCGGCAGCCAGTATTTCGTCATGCCCTCCGGCGGCGAAGTCGGCGAACCCTGCGGCATCAGTCAGCAGGAAGCACACACCGGCGGAACACCCGTCATCGCCCATCATCAGGACGGCCTGCAGCATACTGTCTCAGACAACGACTTCGGCGATAAAGACTATCCCGCCAACGGCGTCAAATTCACCGGCTTTACCGGCGAAGGACTGCTCGAAGCAATGCTCGACGCCGCCGAGATTTACTTCCACGGCCAAAGACGGCTCTACAAAGACGAATCCGGAAAACCCAAACAACTGGATTATGACGACCTCGTCTATAACGCCTTTGCACGCGACCATCGCTGGATCAAGCCGCTGCGGGATTATATCGATATGTACGCACGGATACAGGGAACACAACTGCCCCGGCATCTGGACGCCCTCCGGCTGATTGAGGAAACCAATTACACCGAGGACGGCGAAGCCGGCGACGTGGTATTAAGATACGGCCTGTCCGCCGAACAGGCGGTCGGTGTATTGATTGACGCGATGAGTTCGGATATCGCTTCCGTCGGCACTGCCGCGGCAAAAACGCTCGTACGCCTTGCTGATGTCTTGAAAAATCCATTCCTGACCGAAACCCTCAAGCAGCTCCGCCACGCCCTCGATTCACAAAACAAACAGCAGGCCGCCCTCGCCGACTGGTGCATCCAAAATCTCAAATAACCGCCACCTAAGGTAGGGGCGAACCCCTGTGTTCGCCCTTGTGTCCATCCCGTCCACCTTGCCCATGTCGTCCCTAAGCCAGCTTATACGCGATTTGCTCGTCTAAAATATCTTTGACAGTCAGCGCGATAATACTCTTGCCCGTCTTCTTGAAAAACGCCTGTATCTCGCTCATCGCATCGGATGAGAAATCGAACGACACAAAAAACCCCTTCGTCCGGTCTTCGCGCATCATCACCGCCTCGAATGCGTCAATGTCCGGCCGCCCAACCTTCTCCTTCTGCTTGACCTGAATCGGGTACCACACATCCATAAACTCCAATTCCCCCTCTTTCCGCTTCGGCGCCGCCGACACCGGGTAAAACCGCCATAAGCTCTCCCCCTTTTTTTTCAAGGGGGAGTACCCCGCGCAGCGGGGGGAGGGGGTGTTATTCAGTCGCCGAAGGCATTCCTTTTTTCTCCAGCCATCCAAAATGTTTTCGTATCTCATTCAGCACTGTTTGCGGATTATCAAATACCCAGTGATTTTCAAATCGCAGCACCAAAACACCATATTGTTTTAAAAACAAATCTCGTTCCCTATCGTATTCAATTGCCTCAGCATTAAAATGCGGCGCCCCATCCAGTTCTATCGCCAATCGTTCAGCCGGACAGTAAAAATCAAGAATATAGCCGCCAAAGCTGTGCTGCCGCTTAAACCGCCTGCCGTCAAGCTGTTTACTTTTCAAATAGCTCCACATCTTCGCCTCAGCCGGTGTCATCGCGTTTCGCAATTCCCGCCGAAACGTCTTCATCTCCGGATGATTATTCAAACATTTATCTTGCATATTTTTTTAAAAGCTCCTTCTGCCGCCTGTGGTTGTCCTCTGGAAACCTCCCCGGTTTCCTCACCCATCTTTTTTCAGCTGCAGGCGGTCTTTTTATGCGAAGAATAGTGGCTATTAGATGTTGGGTTTAAGCGGGTAGTGGTCAGCGGATTACTGAACGCTGACTGCCCTGGTATCGCTGGGAATGACCGAATCGGTTCCTGGAACATTTATTTGTTTTGGAATTAGCGTTCATTTCGTTCTCCCGCTTACAAGATGCCGCGTTTACGATCATAATTCTTCAAAACGGCTGCCAACTGAGCTGGAGTCTTGATTTTCATCTTGTACCTACAAGAAATAGAGTGATCTTCCAGATTCCAGCGAGGACAAGCCAGAAAAAATTGATCCAAAGCGCCTTCAAATTCTCTTTTCTCTCTCAGAATAAGTCGTTCGCCATGTGTTGGGCAAAAGTACTCGTTCGCAGCTACATTTTGATATTCTTTCATACGACGAGCAACCCCGTTCTGAATACCTCTATCTGAATATATTTCAGTAAATTCAGCATTTGATATTTCAAATTCAGGAATTTCCGTAGGGAAGAATAATCTATGATCGCTCAGCCTGTAAGGTTCATTGCCTTTGCATTTAGGCGGAGAACCCGGAAGACTAAAATAATCCACACAACCCCAAAAAGGCCTCTGTGTATCATTATTTATTCTCAACATCATTTCCTTACCACATTTAGGGCATCTTTTCCCGCTTACTGTCTGGCCAACGTGATACTGAACAATGTGTAAATGCTGAGGCTGAGGAGTAATAATCTTAGTATAGACTTTTTCATTATTGGCTACAGTACGGAGTGTCTCCTGTTCTTTTACTGACCAAATATCTTTTTTAAGCTGTTCCCGTTTTGACTTTAGTTCATTAAGTCGTTTTTTATCTTGTGTCGAAAGCCCTGTATCACGATTGTTCTTACGAAGAAGGTCTTCTATTGAAAGATTAACATCCTGGAGTTTTCGCTCGATATCTTGCATTTGGGTTATGTTGGGGCGTACGGCCTCTCTGACTCGGCCCACGAAATCCTGAACTTGAATAGATATATCGGCTAGTACATTGCCGACAAAAAACATACACTCACAAGCAAAATTTACAATATTTTCAAACCATGGCATAAAATACTCCTTTATATTTTGCTTAAATGTGACTCCAGACGGCCAATAATCTTATCGTTTGTCTGTTCTATTTCACACAGTCTTAAATACACGTCTCTCTGAGCCTTGCCCTTTACCGCCAAATAACGAGATACAAGGCTAACAGCAAGACCTAACGGCCAAGACTGGGTAAAAACCGCAGCTCCTTTTCCAAGAAGATAGCATAGATAGCTTTTGCCCGCTCTGGTTCCAAAATGAGCAGATTTTTCGTATAGAGACAGGTTTTCCATGGAATAGGCCGTAAAGGCAATTAACGCAAGCGAGATAAGCGGGGGCGACCAATCCATGTGTATAGACGTTCCATCAATAGTATCATTAACATAATCGGTAATCACATCATTGCTGATTCCTGAGTCCGTAATGCGTTCTGTCATATCCTGCATTACAAGTTGAGAATATACCTCTCCTGTCGTCACAACATCTATATCAGGATAGCGATGCAGGGCCTCAAGTACATACTGTGCTGAGTCTGTGGCCTTTGTCTGAATTAAATCCGCAATATGACCATCGGGCCCAACCACCTCGATATCCCAGCCGGGCTGCGTAACCGAATGGGCAAGTTCTGCATAATACCCCTCCGGCAGAACTCCGGAATTAAGGTGGTCGGCATATTGCATTTCAAATAGTTTGCCTTTTATGCTGGAGATAAAACCCGTCAGTTGGTTTTCATCGTAAGAATTCACTGCATCTTGGAATGATTTCGCTGCCGCAAGATCTGGATAAACCGTCTGATAGGCTTCAAGCACATCGCCAGGAATGTCATACGATTGGGATATCATATCCGTCAGAACATCCCCGCCAAGGAAGATACAGTCTGTCAAACGGTGTCGTTTCTCTCGTATCCTGCGATTTAATGTTTCATATTCTTTGGCCTGCTCATCAATCTGCGATTTCTTTCTGCGTATATCGTCGCCCGAGAACATCCCATAAGAAGCAACATCACGAACGAAATCACTGGCGCTCATCGCTGCTGAAGCTAAAACCGACTTAATCAATTCTGATTTCCCCATATATTTCCCCTAACCAAATAGATATTTCTGGTTGAACTGGATGGTAAAGCCGTTTTGGGAGGAAATAAAGGGGTCAGGTACATTTTTTGCCCAATTTCCCTCCGGCGGACCGAACGGCCCTTTTATTTTCTTCTATTTTTCGTTCTCACGTTCTCACGTCTTCCCCGCCTCCCGGCGGATTTCTTCTACCTGTATCCCCGCATACCTATATACCTGCGTTTCGCCCGTTGCTGATGTACCCATATTATACAATCCCCCTCCGATTTTACAACCCTCTATTTTTCTTTTTCCGGACAATCAGGGCTGTCTTTGCTTTTTTCCTTTTGACCTTTTTTCCCCCTCCTTGCGTCTCTTGCACCTCTTGCGTCTTTAGCGTTAAAAAATCTGTGTTAATCCGTGTTTTTCGTGGTTTACACCTTTGATTTCTAAATTCTAAATTCTGCATTCTAAATTCCCCACCCATAAGCCCCATTAGACCCATTAGTCCTATCCCGCCTGAAATTTTCTTGTTTATTCTTTATTTTCTCAATTCTAAATTCTGCATTCTCAATTCGCAATACGTTTTATCCAGATAAAACGTATTGCGATTGCACTATCCTGCTATTTTCAATAATTCCATAAATTTTTAACTCCCTTCCCCATAAAGACTTACAGTTTTTTCGTCCCGCAAAAATCACGAATTTTCGACACAGGCGTGCAAGTCCGCCCTATATAAGAGGCGCCTTTTTTGCGCCCCCGTGGTTTTGTCGGTTTTTCGGCTATGAACCACGAAATAAATACTTTTTTGAAGGAGTTTTGTATGACAACCGAAAAACAAATCGCCGCCAACCGCCTCAACGCCCTCAAATCCACCGGCCCACGCACGCCGGAAGGCAAAACCATCGCCGCTCAAAACTCCCTCACCCATGGCCTGTTGGCCGACCGGCTGTTAATCTACGATGAAAACCCCGACGAATTCAACGTCTTTTATCAGGCTGTCCTGCGCGACCTTGCTCCCGTCGGCCCAATGGAAATCCTTCTGGCCGAACGCATCATCGCCTTTTTCTGGCGGCTCAAACGCGCCGGCCGCATGGAATCCGCTCTCTTGAACGAACTCTGTGCCGATCAGGAGGACACGGAACGCACCCTCAGACCGGTCCGCATGGCAAAGTTTTTACAAATTTCATTTCATGGAACAGATGAAGACCTCGACCCGTCTTTCCCGCATCCGCACTCTACGCTTCTTGGCGGCATGGTCAAATTAGATTTCGCCGGCTCAAATCACATCGCGCATCTCTTGCGGTATGAAAGCGAAATGGAACGAGGTCTTTACAAAACTATCCTCGAATTGCAGAAGCTCCAATACATCCGAAAAAAGAACAATGCCGATTCAGAAGAACAAGGAGCCAACCATGCGACCGTATAGAATTGCGACAGAACATAGCATAAATGGGGTTGTCAATCGCATTAAAAAGTACGCAAAAGTACGCCGGAAAAGCCAATAAAACCCAAAATAAACAGGCCGAAATCCAATCTAAACCCAATAAGTGAGCGAAAATGAACGTCAAATATGCCTCTAAAACCAATTTCAACCCAAACGAACCCAATTTATTTGGCTTCGCCCAGCGTAGCCGAAGCGTCCCCGCTTCGGGGCATTTACCCCGGCCGCAGGCCGCCTGCCCCGCCGTAGTTTTAACGAAGGCGGGTCCTTAATTTTGATTTTTGCACTTTGATTTTTGATTTCGAAAATGTCTTTCAGACATTTTCGCAGAACGAACCCAATTTTTTCACGACCAAATAGGCGTTATCAATATCAAAATCGCAGAAATGGAGGTCAAAAAACAACCCCAAAAAACGAAACGAACCCATTTGTGGATAACTTAACGTGGCTGGATTGATTTCTCGACGCGTGAGATAAAAGATTATTCTTTCTCCACAAACCGCTCTGTGCCGGGCGTTTGAATCATTTTTCCCGGCTCCTGCGTTGTCATCACAATTGCCGCCGTATCTTTCAGCCGTTCAATCAGCGCCAGTCCTTTTTCTTTGCCCAAAACACTGACCGTCGTCGAAAGCGCGTCGGCATCGACTGCCAGCGGCGCGATAACACTCACGCTGGCCAGCTCTTTCACCGATCCGGCGCTGCGCGGATTGATGATATGGCTGTACGATTGCCCGCCGATAACGGCGAACCGCCGGTAATCGCCGCTGGTGGCAACAGACATTTCGTTAAGCCGCAGTTTCAGCAGAATCGCATTATCTTTTCGCGGGTCCTGCAGGCCGATTAACCATAATCCGCCCTTGCCCGGCCCCGTCCCGAAACAGCGGATGTTGCCGCCGATATCCACCATCCCGCCGACAGCGCCCCTTTCCTGCAATATCTTCACCGCCAAATCCACCGCGTAGCCTTTGGCGATAGCGCCGACGTCTAACTTCATCCCCTCGACCGCGAATTTCACCGTCCGATTCGCTTTGTCTAAAATTAGTTTTTCATAACCGACCTTGCTTCTCGCCTCAGATAGTTCATCATCCGAAGGCTTTTGTCCCGTTTTCTGCATCCGCCGCCAAAGCTGCGTCTCCGGCCCGACGGTAATATCAAACGCCCCATCGCTGAGCTTGCTGTAATAAAGCGATGTCTCGATAACCTCAACCAATTCCGGGCTGACAGCGACCGGCTGCAAATGGGCCGTTAAACTTAATTGCGAAATCGGCGAATTGGGGTCATGGTCATTCATCTCGCGGTTGATTTGCTTCATCAGCTCAAACGCCGTGTCGATAAAGCCTTGTGCCTGCTGTTCGTCACGGGCCGCAACCGTGATTTGCGTAAACGTCCCCATCATTTCACGAAAGCCGCTGTTATAAAAATCAAGGTGATTGCGAGACTGATGCCAGAATAATACCCCCAGTGCCGCAGCAATCAGCGCCGAAACTCCAATTTCCAGAAATTTTCTGCCGCGTTCCGTCATAAATTGTGTCGTCCTGTACAAAATCAATTTCGCCAGTATAATACCGCAATGTTTAGAAAAACGCCAGACATCCTGAAATCGCAGGTAGAAAATAAATTCCTGCCGTTTGTGCGCAGGCCCGCCTGCTACATCGGCGGCGAAATCAACCAGATTCAAAAAGCCCCGGCCGATTGCGATGTCCGCGTCGCGCTGTGCTTCCCCGACGTGTATGAAATCGGGATGAGCCATACGGGATTGGCGATTGTCTATGACCTGCTCAATCAAATGCCCGCCGTCGCCGCCGAACGGGTCTTCGCGCCGTGGCTCGACGCCGAAGAACTGATGCGCGAAAAAGCCATCCCGCTGTTTTCCCTCGAATCCAGAGCCGCCGTGCGGGATTTTGACTTCATCGGCTTCAGTCTGACTAATGAACTGTGCTATACCACATTTCTCAATATGATGGACCTGGCGGGCCTGCCCATTCGTGCCGACCAGCGCACCGAAGACCATCCGCTCGTCGTTGTCGGTGGACAAATCGCCAACTGCGCCGAACCACTGACTGATTTCGCGGATTTATTTTTCCTCGGCCAGGCCGAAGAAGTCCTGCCCGCCGTCATCGAATTATATCGGCAATGCAAACAGGAAAATGTTTCCAAAAAAGATTTTCTGCTGGCCGCCGCGAAAAAATTCAACTGCCTGTATGTGCCGTCGCTTTACGAGGTCAAATACAACGGCCCTGCACTGGAAAGCATTACGCCGAAATATCCCGATATTCCCGCGCGCCTGGAAAATGCCGTCGTGGACGATTTTGAAAACGCTCCCGTGCCGCAAAAACCGATTGTACCATTCGCCGAAGCCGTCCACGATCGCATCAGCATCGAAATTATGCGAGGCTGCCCCGGTCGGTGTCGATTCTGTCAGGCCTCATTTTGCCGCCGGCCAATCCGGTATCGCAGCCCCGACAAAATCCTCGAAATTGCCAAACAGCAATACGCCGCGACAGGCTATGATACCATCAGCCTGCTGTCGCTTTCGACGGCGGATTATCCGCATCTCGAAACATTGATTGATAAGCTGTCCGCGTATTTTACGCCGCTGCACGTGGGAATCTCCGTCCCAAGCCTGCGCGTCCAGCAGCAATTAAAGCTCCTGCCGAAAATGGTCGCCGGCGTCCGTAAAAGCGGTATGACCATCGCCATCGAAGCCGCCAGTATGAAACTCCGCGAGATGATCAACAAGCCCATCTCCGACGAAGACCTGCTGGCCGCTATCCGCACCGCCTACGAAGCGGGCTTCCAGAAAATCAAGCTCTATTTTATGGCCGGGTTCCCCGGCGAGACCGACGATGACCTCCGGCGTATCGTTGATTTGTCATATCAAATCGCGCAACTGCGAAAAGAAACTTGCGGCAGACCCGCCGCCGTCAACGCCGCCGTCAGTTGGCTCGTGCCGAAACCACATACGCCCTTCGGCTGGCTCGGCCAGCAAAGCCGCCAATACTTTGAACACGCACGTCGGCTGATGATTGACCGTAAAAAAGAATTGAATGCCCGCTGCATATCACTCAAGTTTCATAATATCGAATGCAGCGCCCTCGAATCGGCCCTCGCCCGCGGCGACCGCAGACTCGGCCGTGTCATTGAATCCGCCTGGCGCGGCGGTGCGAAATTTGATTTGTGGGATGAATGTTTCCGCCTCGATATCTGGCAAAAAGCCTTCGCCGACAACGGCCTTGATTTGGATGCCTGCGCCCAACAGGCCTACACTCCCGGCCAACCCATCCCCTGGTCGCATCTCGGCGGCCCGAAAGAAAACTACCTACTGGACCACTGGGGTAATATTACATCACAATAATCGTAATATGATTCTGACCTGTAACGTCTATCAACGGTTAAGCGTAATATTTAGTGAGCGTCGAAACGCTTGTCCGTACGGATTAGACCAAAAACGATAAAATTCTTTGAGAAAGGGTCATACAAATGAAAACCATTCTTGTTATTTTGTTGGCAGTATGTCTTGTTTCAGGACTCTCTACCGCCGAACCGCTCAATAAAAATCATATCTCAGCCGACGCCAAATGGATATTCCATGTCGATTTCGAAGCTTTCCGCGCGACTCAACTCGGCCGGCTGGTGCAGGACGATATCCGCCAGAACTGGCAGCCCAAGATCGACGCTCTCAATCAATTGTTCGGCAGCGATCTCACCCGTGATATCACTGCAATGACGTTATTTGGAAGCAAGGCGGGAGAAGAAAACGCATCGCTTTTGATTTACGGCAAGTTTAATAAGGAAAAACTGACGGCGCTGCTGACTCTCAACGGCTCGTATAAAAAGAGTGACTACAACGGTTCAGCCCTGCATCACTGGGTTGACGACAGGGACCAAAAAAATCGCGTCGGCGCCTTTGCGCAGGACAACCTGATAGTCATTTCTCGAACGGAATCCAACGTGACATCAGTTCTTGATATCTTATCCGGCAAAGCCAGTTCGCTGGCCCAGCAGCAAGCCAATCCTATCGTACCACTGACTGAAGTCCCTCAAGCCGCCTTTGTGCTGGCGGCGGCGGTCGGACTGGATGAATTAAGCCAGGACGACAAAAACGCCGCCATTCTGCAGAATTCCAAACTGATGGCTTTTGTCGGAAGTGAAGACCAGGACAGCGTCATCACCCGCCTGCGGCTTGAAACCAAAGACACCCAGGCGGCCGAACAGATTGAAATGGTCCTGCGCGGCATACTGGCATTTACGACACTCCGCCAGAAAGATAACCCGGATATTGCTGCGCTGATCGGGGCCTGCAAAATCACCCGCGACCAGAGCATGCTCAACGTCCAGTTCCAATACCCTTCACAGGCACTGATGAATATACTCAAGGGTTTTGCCGCTAAACAGTCTGAGGCGCAGACTGACCCAAATTAAACGGCGGCCGTATCTAAAGCCAAATAAGGATTTGTATTGTCTGATAAACCATTACAATTCTGCTGCGATATTGAGCTTGTCGCGGCCGCCGCCTCCGGCAGCCGGACGGCGTTTGAAGAGATTGTACGGCGCTATTGCCGCCCGATTTCACAGTTTATCGCCTATAAAACGCAAAACGTTCAGGACGCCGAAGATTTAACCCAGGAAACATTCCTGAAAGCCCTTGCCAATATTGATGCATTCGATACGACAAATTCCCTGAAAAACTGGTTGTTTGTCATTGCTTACAATCTGGTCATTTCCCATTATCGGCGCAGAAAGCTGCAACTGACCGACCAGCGGGAATTACATCATATTCCGGCATCGCCGGCTGAGTTTTATGAAAGCGCCGACTGGCTGTGGGACGTCGTATCCCGGATGGAACCTGACACCCAAACTGTTTTATGGCTGCATTATAAAAAGGACATGACCGTGGAAGACATCACGCACATCATGAAACGCTCTTCAGTGGCCGTTCGGGTGCTTTTGCATCGTGCGCGAAAACGACTGGAAAAGGAGCTGCGCCGCGATGCGCGGCTCAGCGAGCAGGTGGAAATTCATTTCACCGGAACTTCTGTTATGGAAGGGACCCAATAATGTTTTGCTTTTATTACCGATACCTGATCTGTCGCAAAATGGACCGACATAAAAAAACCAGCCTCCCTGAACTGTCGCTTCATTTAAGCCGTTGTGCCGCATGCCGGGATTATGAGAGCCGCATGGCCCGGTTCGAGATATATATGAAAGAATCCGCCTGCGGAAAATTATCGCAAGCCGGTATTCGACAGGTCGAAGCTTCCGTTTTGAAAGCACTCGACGCGTTTGACTTCAAAAAACAACCGGTTCGGCCCCGGTCCAAACGATGGCCAGTTTATGCCGCCGCCGCATGTTTTATGATCCTGGCGGGATTGTCCGGTCGATTCTATTGGACTTATCAGCGTAATATCCAGGCCGCCGCCGCGGCAAACGACATCTTCACGGCATTCCACCGCAACATTGCCATCACGGCCATGCTCACAGCGCAGCCCGTCCGCCAGGAAATCACTGAATGGGTTAATGATGCACAACGAGCCGTTGTTTTTGTCGCCAACTGCTTTCCGCATGGGCCTTCGGGCACAGAAATCCCCGGGAACCAGAGTCCCAGCACGCAGGACCAATAAATTTTATCCCGCTCATTGGACAAGATGCCGGTAAATCTCCTGGGGTTGTCGGGCCGCCATGATCACCTCAAGCAGTTTCTCTTGACGGCCTGTGAAGACCACGGGCAAAGAATAATCAAAATCACAGACCCCGAGACGTTTTTGAATCTCATGCAGCAACAAGTCGATCCCATTTGCGGTCTTTGCACTGATGCAAATTGCGTCGGCAGCGTTTGCCGGCAATGGACCGCCGGGCAAATCCGATTTGTTCCGCACTTTGACAACAGGCACAGAAAAGTCATTCATAGGAGATTGTGACTGGTTTGTGCCGTCTTCGATCCACAGGACACAATCACATTGTTTTATCAACTCTTGTGTTCGCTGCTGTGCCGCCGTGTCCGCCGCGTTGCGCACGGCGTCCTGCCCCAGCCCCGCCGTGTCAATCACTTCCGCCCGCAGCGGCCCCGTATGAATAAATACACTCACCCAGTCCCGCGTTGTCCCGGCAATGTCGGACACAATCGCCTTCTCGCCGCCGGCCAGCACATTGAGCAGTGTACTCTTGCCGCTGTTGGCAGGTCCCGCCAGAACAATTTTTACACCATGGATAATCCGCCGGGCAACTATGCTGCGGCTTAAAATCTCCCGGCATCGCTCTTGAATTTCCTTGATTGAAAATCGGTCAAAGTTATCAAGCCAGTCTTTCACAATCGCCGAAAGCCCCCCACTGATTTGAGACTGAATAATTTTTACGCCTTCTATCGTCACGGCCCTGAGCTGCTCAAGATATGCTTCCCGCTCAATTAAATTATTCCCCACAGGATAGACTTCCCACATCATTTGTTCAACCGTTTCGACCTGCGCCCCGTGCCGAATCAGCAGTTGCACGATTTTTTGAACCAGAATCGGATTGCCATGACAATGAATGACAAAATATCCTTCCCCCTCGCAGCCGACGACAACCTCGTCCAGAGATTGCCCGTCTTCGACAATCTGCCCGTGAAAAATACCGCCGGTTTCAAAATCAGCCGGCCCGCCGCCGGCCTTCACAAACACCTTCGTCAATATCGCCTCGGCCCCATCCCCATACAAAGCGATGCCGCTGATGGCCCCATACCCTTTTGCCGTCAGGACGCAGACTTTCGCCGACATATCATTGCCCGCCGTTGTCCTGAGCGTCTAATTCGTCGATGTGGGCTTTCTCGAAGATATATTTCTTGTAAGCGATGACAATCCCCCGCACCGCAAGGTTCGGCACCCACGAATCCACAAATTCACATTCATCCTTCAGTATCCCGGCCGCCGCACCCGTGACAATAACATGCGGCCATTTGCCGATTTCTTCCGCGTATTTTTCCACAACCGTCCTAAGCAGCCCCGCCGCTGAATAAAACAGCCCCGCATTAATCGCCTGTTCGGTATTGGCCCCATAACCGCCCTGCGGCGGACCAATTTTCACCAGCGGCAATTGTGCCGTCCCCTCATGCAGAGCCTTGGCGCCCATCGCAAATCCCGGCGCGATAACACCACCCCGAAAAACACCGTCCTCATCCACAAGATCGATAGTCACCGCCGTGCCGAAACTGGCTATCGCCACCGCGTCCTCCACCACCGCATAAGCCGCCGCCGCCGCGACCACTCGATCCGTCCCCACCTGCCGCGAATTCTCCACACCCGTCTCCATCGGCAGCGGAATATCCCGGCCGATCAGCAGAATCCTTTCGCCAATCGCCGCTTTAACCATCTGCTCAACCATTTCCGTCCAGGCAGGCTTGACTGAACTGACGACAATCACCCCCTCATGGATGTGTTCCATGGCGCTCCGAACCAACGGAATCCGCTCCCAGCTTTCCCGAAGAATCCTTGTCAGTTCTTCACGCATATCAGGCGCATCACCCTCCAGCGACCGGATAAATTTCTCCTCGTCGTCAAGATAAAACGCCACCTTAACATTTGTATTGCCGATATCTATTGCGATAATATTCATCGTGCCATCCGCATAAAAACTGTTTTAAGGTTTCCCTTTTATTTCTTCTTCTGTATCATCTCCCACAGCTTCTCCTTCAGTTCATCCAGCCCCTGACCCGACACGGCGGAAATCACCATCACTTTTTTGCCCTTTAGTTTCTTTTTAATCGCGTTAACAAGCTCCCCGTCCCCATCCAGGTCAGCCTTGTTCAGCACAATCAATTCCGGCTTGCGAATCAGCGCCGGACTGTACCATTTAAGCTCATTGCGGATTTTTTTATAATTGTCCATCGGCCTTGAGCCGTCCACGGGCAGGATATCCACCAAATGCACCAGTATTCGTGTCCGCTCAATATGACGCAGAAATTCGTATCCAAGCCCGGCGCCTGAATGTGCCCCTTCGATCAGACCCGGCAAATCCGCCATCACAAACCGTCGAAGCCCGGACAGTTCCACAATCCCCAGCACGGGGCTGAGCGTCGTAAAAGGATAATTGGCAATTTTGGGACGCGCTTTGGAACAACGGCTCAGCAGTGTACTCTTCCCCGCATTGGGCATCCCTACCAGTCCGGCATCGGCCATCAGCTTGAGTTCCAGCCGAAGGTCTCGCTCCTGGCCGGGCTTGCCCCGCCCGGCAAATCGCGGCGTCTGTCGCCTCGACGTTGCGAAATGCACATTGCCCCACCCGCCACGACCGCCCCGACAGATACAGATTTTCATCCCCGCTTCATTCATATCTTTTATCAAAATATCGCGCTTCAGGTCATAAACTAATGTGCCAAGCGGAACGGGGATAATCAAATCCTCGCCGTCGGGGCCAAACTTTTTTTTGCCTTCGCCGGGCCGGCCATTTTTTGCAATCCAGTCATGCTTGCCCGAAAAATCCAGCAAAGTATCGCGTGACGGGTCAACGACAAAATAAACACTGCCGCCGCAGCCGCCATCGCCGCCATCCGGGCCGCCTTTGGGAATAAATTTTTCCCGCCGAAAGCTCGCGCAGCCGCCGCCGCCGTCTCCGGCCTTGACTCGAATTTGAACTTCATCAACAAACATATCCGCTGCCGAAATTTGCCTTACACAAAAAACCAGGAGTGAGATTTCGGCTCACCCCTGGTTTTTCAATTACCAGAAATACATATAGAACGCCGCGATAATGCCCAGAATAATCGGCGTATGCAGAATATCCCAGCCGTTCCAACTGGCTCTCGTCGCAGCCTTTTCCGCCGCCGTGGAAGCGCGATAACTATAACGCATTTGCTGTTCCGTAGGCGCTTTGCTCATCATGCTGATGATAATCATCGAACCGATATTGGACGCGAAAATCGACGAGCCGATTTCAACCCAACTGGCGTTTTTCCCGGCCAGAAAATAATCCGTGGACGACTCTTTTTTTTTCACCATCGACCACAGCACCACGACAACCATACCAATAAAGAATGCCGCCACGACAGTGGTGTCCAGCAGGTGCCATGGTACTCCAATAGCTAAAACATTCATTGCGCTCATGCGTTATTATTCTTTCGTATTCAAACCGTCCCTGCGTTAGCGGGCATAAAATTTGTGAATGGTTGTCGTCTTGTACACTTCGCCCGGACGCAGCACGGTCGTCGAAAATTCAGGCTTGTTGGGCGAATCCGGGAAATGCTGCGTTTCAAGACACATCCCCCAGCGATGTTTATACGCGATACCGCCCTTGCCGATGATAGTGCCGTCAAGGAAATTACCGGAGTAGAACTGCACCCCAGGCTCCGTCGTCCAGACTTCCATCACACGACCGCTCTCAGCGTCGCTCAGGGTTGCGGCATGCGTCAGCTTGCCCGCTTTCTTCTTATTCAGCGCCCAGTTGTGGTCATAACCGCCGCCAAACTTAATCTGCTCATCCGCGGCGTTGATGCGATCGCCAACCGCCGTCGGCCTGGTGAAATCCATCACCGTATCAGCAACCGGACGCAGTTCGCCCGTCGGAATCAGACCGCTGTCAACCGGCGTGAATTTGTCCGCCTTAATCATCAGCTCGTGACCCAGAATGTCACGCTTGCAGCCTGTCAGATTATAATAATTGTGATTGGTCAGATTGCAGATGGTCGGCTTGTCGGTCGTCGCGGTATAGTCTATCTTCAGTTCGTCCTTGTTGGTCAGCGTATAAACCACCTCAACCTTCAGGTCGCCCGGATAGCCCTCTTCCATGTCCTTGCTCTGATAGGCCAGTTTAAGCCCGACGCCTTTTTTCGTCTCAAACGGCGTGGCAGCCCAGATAACCTTGTCAAAACCCTTCAGGCCGCCGTGCAGATGGTTGACATCGTTGTTGGTTGCCAGCGTATAAGTCTTGCCGTCCAGCGTGAATTTACCCTTCCCGATGCGGTTGCCGTAGCGGCCGATCAGCGCATTCAGATACGCCGTTTGTTTCGTAAAGCCGTCCACCGTGTCACAACCCAGCAGAATATCTCCCAGCTTGCCGTTCTTGTCCGGCACTTCCAGCGACACCATCGTACCACCGTAATTCGTGATCGACGCCTTCAGGCCGTTGGCGTTGGTCATGACATACAAGTCCACCTTTTCCCCGCCCACACTTCCAAAAGGTTTTTTCTCTATCACAGCCTTAACTTCTCCTTTCCGGCCTTTCATGCAACAGCAACACGAACACATCGTCAAAATCAGTCCCGCACACACCGCTGACACAATCCATTTCCTTTTCATACGCAAATCTCCCTTTAAAGAGAAAATGCTGGGTTTGTCGCTGCGCTGCTTGATTGACAGCAAAATAGATTTGGGATTCCGTTTAAACACGCTCTGCACTATCAAACTCCGTTTCCGTCCACTTACAGCCTCCTAAATAGATGCCGTGCAGTATAGTATAAATCTTCCGACACCCCGTCAAGCGCAAAAAAGCAAGTTCCGGCCTTGCTTATCCCGGCTCGGCGGACTATAATCCCCGTTTTCAGTATTGATACATGTTTTTTAGAAAGGGTTGCAATGCTTGATATTGCCCGGCAGATGGATATCCTCAAACGCGGCGCCGTCGAGGTTTTCCGCGAGGAAGAACTGGCCCAGCGGCTCCAACTTGCCGCTAAAGCCGGCCGGCCCCTCCGCGCCAAACTCGGTATGGACCCCACCGCCCCTGATATTCACCTCGGCCATACGGTCGTTCTCCGCAAACTTCGCCAGTTTCAGGACCTCGGCCACAAAGCCGTGCTCATCATCGGCGACTATACCGCCCGCATCGGCGACCCCACCGGCCAAAACACCACGCGCCCGATGCTCAGCCCTGAACAAATCAAAGCCAACGCCGAAACCTACTTCCAGCAGGCCGGCAAAATCCTCGACATGTCGCCCGATAAAGTCGAAGTGCGATTCAACAGCGAATGGCTGGCCGATCTTAAGCTCGCCGACATCATCAAGCTCACCGCCTCCATCACCGTCGCGCGAATGCTCGAACGCGACACCTTCGAAATCCGCTACAAAAAAGGCGACCCCATCGGCGTCCACGAATTTCTCTATCCGCTGATGCAGGGCTACGATTCCGTCGCCATCAAAAGCGACGTCGAGCTGGGCGGCACAGACCAGACATTCAATAATCTCGTCGGACGCGACCTGCAGCGCATCGCCGGCCAGCTCCCGCAGATTGTCATCACGATGCCGATTCTCGTGGGCCTCGACGGTACATTGAAAATGAGCAAATCCAAAGGCAACTACATCGGCGTCACAGACAGCCCCGCCGATATGTTCGGCAAAACAATGAGCATCCCTGACAGCTTGATGGAAAATTACTTCACCCTGCTGACAAATGTGCCGGCCGACAAAATCAAGGAATTGACCGACTCGAATAAAACGCACCCCAAACAGACCAAGGTAATGCTCGGCAAGATGATTGTCGAGCAGTTCTATGACAAGCAGGCCGCCGAAGATGCCGCCACAAGTTTTGAAAAAGTTTTCGCGCAAAATCAACTGCCCGATGAAATGACGGAAGTGGAAATCGGCCCGGAACCCATTTCCGCCGCCAAATTGCTGCTGCACTGCAAACTCGTCGATAGCGGCGGCGAAGGCAAACGCATGATTCAGCAGGGCGGCGTCAAAATCAACGAGAAAAAAATCGCCGACCCCAACGAACCCGTCGCGCCGACCAACGGTATGATTATTCAGGTCGGAAAACGTAAATTCGCAAAACTGGCGGTCAACTAAGCGAACGTTGCCGAGAAACGGCAGATTGAAAATGGATACGAAAACAGGGAAAAAGTATTCCGCTCGATGGTCTGGCCTCGTCTGGGCTGTGACTGGTTTCATTTTTGCCATGTTTGTTGTATTGCTGATACTGGCGATAGCGCTGGCACACTGGGTACCGCTTATTTTCGTTGTTCTTTTGGGCGTATTTATTGTCGCGGCATTCTTGTTCGCCCCGCAAAGTTATACGCTTACCGAATCCGCCGTGATTATCAATCGTCCCGGCTTCAGCTTGAAAATCCCTTTTGAGTCTATTACGCAAATGCGGCGTCTGGACAAAGGAGACCTTGGTTCCGTGATGCGGGTTGCGGGCATGGGCGGCCTTTTTGGTTTTTGGGGTCGATTCCAATCCTCAACGATCGGCCCATTCAAATGTTATATGACCCGCAATGACAATATGGTTCTGCTTCAGGACCGCGCGGGAGAGAAAATTATTCTTTCCCCGTCAAATCTGAATGACTTTGTTGAAACAATAATGCATTCAAAAAATTACACAGGCGATAAACAATGAAACTACCAACCATACAAAACGCAAAACGTTATACGGGATTATACGTCGTGGATTTCGGCGACCACAGTGCTGTCGGTTTTACCTCGCCGGAAGTCGCTGAATTACTCGAAAGCGAATTATTCGCCGACGTCAAGGTCTATAAAATTCACAACGCCTACCCCGACGGCCGGATGGAACTTAAAGGCATGCGAAATGAGACATTCCAGCTTGAGGCCGGGATGCTCTTTTACGCCGCCGACGAACAAACTGCCCGCGACGACTTCAAACGCCTGACAAATATCGCCGTCGCCTCCGCCCCCCCGGCCCGCGCCAAAGTTCATCTGGCCAAGCTGTCGGAAAGCGAATTTGTCACGGCGATGATTTACCCCGCCGAACACGACGACGACTTCAGCCGCTGGCTGCTTGATAATCATTACCGCACTGCCGGCCAGGCCGAAGGCGGCGCCGGTGCCGTCGAGCAATATTACACCACGCAAAAAGAGATTCTCGACCAGCAGCAGCTTTGGGCCGCCGATTCCTTCGACCAACTGACTGGCGCCGAACTCATCGCCGCAACCAGAAAAACCGTCGTCCGTTAAAAGCAGCTTACCGAATTCCTGCAAAATACCGGGGGCAAAAAATGGAAAAAATGGAGCAAAGAAATCGTTTAAAATGGAACCTCGTTATTGTCTTGTCGGTCTTAACGGCGAGTTTACTGTCCGTCGTCAATGCCGTTGCCGCCGCCGACCCAAATCAATCCGTCGCGTCAAATGAAGTTACTGCTAAGAAATCCTTTTATTCGGAACCACTGGTGGACCCAAAGGCGCTGCTGATCCGGGATGACGCCATTCGAAATCAATTGAGCCTGGATGCTGCCGCAACCGCAAAACTTGAGTCGTTATGCAATACACTTGACTCGCTTTTATTCGCCATGCGGGACGTGCCCGCCGAATCCACCCACCCGGCGGCATTACAATATTCCGCAGCCATTCAAAATAAATTAAAAGCCCTGCCTGAAATCCTGACTCCGGACCAGCAACGACGCCTCGAGGAACTGACAATCCAGTATCACGGATTCGCCGCGCTTTTATGGCCGAGGGTAGCTGACCAGTTAAAACTGACTGACGCGCAATTGCAGAGCATCAGGAATATCACGGTCGAAACACGCAGCCAACTTGACTCCCTTAAACAAAAGAAACAATCTCAGGCTGAAGACTACCGGCAGATTCTAAACCGGCAGCAGCAGAACATGATAGACGTTTTGTCGCCCAAACAAAACATGCAATGGCAGAAGATGATGGGCAGGCCGTTTGATTTTTCCGTTCTCAAGCTATTATCGTTCCTCGCTCCCGAACTGACAGATGTCACCGCATGGATGAACACCGGCCCGCTCACCTTGCAAAGCCTTCGCGGCAGAGTAGTCATTATTCACTTCTGGACTTTCGGTTGCGGCAACTGTATCAATAATTACCCGGCGTACAAACGCTGGTATGAGAAATATAGCGCCGATAAAGTCACTATGATTGGTATTCATACCCCCGAGACATCCTCGGAAACCGTGGTTGAAGCGATCAACCGCAAGGCCAGCGAAGACGGACTAAAATTCCCGATCGCCGTCGATAACAATAAAGCGAACTGGAACGCGTGGAGTAATAATGTCTGGCCCAGCGTCTATCTGGTGGATAAAAAAGGCAATGTCCGTTTCTGGTGGTATGGAGAATTGAATTGGCAGCAAGCCGCAGGCGAGCAATTGATGACAGACAAAATCGATCAGCTCATGCGGGAATAAGCCGGCTGACAGCCGACAAAAAATTTATGGAACCAAAAACAAGACAATCTAAAAAATCCGGCCGCCTTGGAGCCTTGGCCGGGCGGGCCTTGGGCTGGTTTGGCAAAAAAAACATACCCCCTACCCCCGCCGACGTCAAAAAACTCGATTTTTCCACAAATACCCAAAAAATTGGCCTGCGATTCACCGATTCTATCCGCGATTTCTTCCGTTTCCGCTGGCTTCGCGGCCGATAATATCCCCATTGGAACCGCTGGAATAGGGCCAAAAAATTTAAGTTTTTCCCATCCCCCTGCCGAAATAACTAATGCAAGAGTTTTCTCCCCTCCGGAAAACATCAGGAAATTTGAGTTTCCTGATGTTTTCTTTTGCGCCAAAATCCCGTGTTTTTCAGCAAAATCGCCACTCGCCCAACGCCGGATTGCTTTTTAAGAGCCGGGCGGGTATAATACGCGACTTTGATTTAATGAAAGAAGCAATAAAGCATTATGAGCACTGAACATATACGAAATTTTTCGATTGTCGCCCATATCGACCACGGCAAAAGCACCCTGGCCGACCGGCTGCTCGAACGCACCGGCGCCACCGACCCGCGCAACAGAAAAGACCAGATGCTCGACGATATGGATCTCGAACGTGAACGCGGCATCACCATCAAGGCCTCCGCCGTGACGATGAACTACGACTATCACGGCACCAATTATATGCTAAACCTTATCGATACACCCGGTCACGTGGACTTTCACTACGAAGTCTCCAGGTCGCTGGCGGCCTGCGAAGGAGCACTTTTGGTCGTGGACGCCAGTCAGGGTGTGGAAGCACAGACCGTCGCCAACGCCTACTTAGCCGTCGAAAGCGGCTGCGAAATTCTCGGCGTCATCAACAAAATCGACCTGCCGTCGGCCCAGCCGGCCGTCGCCGCCGAAGAAATGGAACACGTCCTCGGCATTAAACAGGGCGAATGTCTTTGCATCAGCGCCAAAACCGGCATCGGCATCAACGAACTGCTCGAAGCCATCGTCCAAAAACTGCCGCCGCCGGAAGACAAGGCCGACCAGCCGACCGCGGCGCTGATTTTCGACAGCGTGGTGGATGACTATCGCGGTGTTATATGTTATGTCCGACTGTTCGCCGGGACGCTGTCGCTCAAACAAAAAATCCGCTTCATGGGCACGGGACGAAATTATACCATTTCCGACATCGGCAAGATGTGCCCGAAGATGGTCTCCGTTGATAAACTATCCAGCGGTGAGGTAGGTTATGTCGTCGCCAACATCCACGAACTCGAAGACGTTCGTATCGGCGACACCATCACCGACGCCGCCAATCCCGCAGCCGAACCGCTGCCGGGCTATAAAGCTCCGATGCAGATGGTCTTCTCTGATTTTTATCCCGGCGCGATGACCGACTATCCCAAACTGCGGACGGCGTTTGAACGGCTGTCGATGAATGACGCCAGCTTTACGTATGTACCGCAAAATTCGCAGGCGCTGGGCTTCGGTTTTCGCTGCGGCTTTCTCGGCCTGCTGCACATGGAAATCGTGCAGGAGAGGCTCGAACGCGAAAACGATATCGACGTCGTGCAGACGGCGCCGACGGTCAGCTATGAAATTCTGCTCAGCGACGGCACCATCAAACGCATCGATTCGCCCAGCGAATTGCCCGACCGCTCGGTCATCGCCGAAATTCGCGAGCCGTTCGTCAAACTCGAAATCATCACCGCCGGCGATACGCTCGGCGGGATTATGAAGCTGGCCGAGGAACGCCGGTGCAAGCTCGTCAAGACCGAATATCTCAGCCCGACGCGCGTCATGCTCGAATACCGCGCGCCGCTGGCCGAGATTGTGTATGATTTTTACGACCTGCTCAAAAGCATCAGCCACGGCTACGCAACGATGGATTATGAATTTATCGGCTTCGAGCCCGGCGACCTGGTCAAGATTGATATTCTCGTCAACAAGATACCCGTTGAGGCATTGAGTTTAATCGTCCATCGCAGCAATGCCGAGCAGCGCGGACGGAAAATGATTCTCCGTCTCCGCAAGGCGATTCCAAAACATCAATTCGAGATTCCGCTGCAGGTCGCCATCGGCGGCAAAATCATCGCCCGCGAAACGATTAAATCGTATCGCAAGGACGTGCTGGCCAAACTCTACGGCGGCGACGTGACGCGCAAAATGAAACTGCTCAAAAAGCAGAAAGCGGGCAAGAAGCGAATGAAATCCATCGGCCAGGTCAACATCCCCCAGGAAGCCTTCATGTCCATCCTCGACAACTCCGACGATTAAGCGGAGATACAAAACAACCATTACAAACCACTGGATATACGGAAAGATCGAAAATGCAGAAACTGACACCAATTTCAAAAACCGGCTACAACAAACTTCACGAAGAATTGAAGCGGCTCGAAAAAGAGGCTGTCGAAGTCCGGCAGCGTGTCGGCGAGGCCCGTGAACAGGGCGACCTGAGAGAAAACGGCGAATACATCTACGGCCGGCAGCAGCTTGGCTTCATCGAAGGCCGTATGGGTGAATTGCGGGGTAAAATAAACTTTTCCAAAGTCGTGGACTGCACCACGGTCTCGTGCGACCGCGTCGAGTTCGGCGCCGTCGTGACACTGCTGAACCTGGATACAAATCAGAAAATGACTTATCAACTCCTCGGCCCGCATGACGCCGATATTGATAACGACAGCATTTCCATTTTCTCGCCGGTGGGCGAAGCTCTCCACGGGCTGGCCAAGGGCGAAAAGGTCTCCGTCAAACTGCCCCGCGGCATGACGAATTTCGAGATCATCGACATTGCAAAATCCCAGACCGAATAGACCAAAAATTTAATAGTCAAAATCATGGACGACTCAATAGAGTGGTGTGACAAACCGTGATCGAAAAATGTACCTGGTACATTTAATTCATTTGGTCGTTGAGGACACTCAAAGAGAAACTGAGAAAAATCAGTGCAAAAGCCGTAAGACATTCGAGATATGTAGTCTTTCAGATGGCAGAGGTGGCAGTACCGCAGTACCGAAGACTTTGTTCTGTGAAATCCTTCATATAATCAGGCAGTTGCTGGCGATACCTTCAGGGGCTGGATAATGCCGAAAATAGCTGAAAAAAAATGGTTTTTTGATGAGGGAGACGGTTGGAGTCTGCCCAAAAATCATCGTTTTAAGGCATTTTTAAGGCCACCTGGCGGGATATTAGCGGAATTAGTCGTATAATTTGCAAGAAAATGTTTCGAGTTATTGCAATCAGATGAAGATTTTGGTAAAATTATCAAAGAGGTATGCTTGGCAGTGTAGCCAAGCATTTAATATGGGGAATCTGTGCTTGAGTTGTACTTTCAAGTTTTTCAAATGAATGGTGAATTTCCATCAAGCATATAAACTGTTTAGATGCCATGGGCATTCAAATAGGGGTTGGATTAAAAAGGAGAAAGAAAATGGATTACAAAAAGATTGTGCTGTTATTGCTGTTCGCTCCAATCTTTTGTTTGAGTTCGGTCAAGTCTGATGTCACGCAGGACAGGATCAATTCCGTTCTCGATGATTATATAAAAGATCCATGGCCGGATCCGTCTTCAACCGACATAGGCTCAGCGATGTGGGGCAAAGGCGCCTATGCAGTGGCAGCCCTCTACCGTGAGAAGGATATTCCAAAAGCCGAGCAGTATATTAATTACATCTGTGATTATGAAGATATCACGAATGTTGGCTTATCATTCCCATTTTATTTTAGTATGCATGCCCTTTGGCGTGCTTATATGGACCCTGAACTCAGTGAGCATCTGAGCCAGGCCACAAAGGACAATGTCGAACAAACGATGTGGCAATGGGTATACAAGAGAAGCAACCTCGCCGATGCACAGGCCAGCGTATGGAATATCGTCGATAGTGAAAACCACGATATTATCCAAAAATCCAGCTACCTGCTTTGTCTCCAGGCCCTAAGGGATGCCGGCGCACCATACGGCGGTTCCGCAAATCTTTTTAACGGCGGAACGGTCAACGATCATCTGGCTGCCTGGAAGAAATACTTCTACGAGTATTTCAGGCAGCGGGCCAGGGAAGGCATCAACTGCGAGATAGCATCGCTGACTTATGCCAAATACACACTCGAATGCTATATGAACATTTATGATCTGACGGAGGATGATGACCTGGCATACATCGCCGAAGATTTGCTGAATTTGTACTGGGCCGAGGTTGCCGGCGACTTTATGCCTTCTACAGGTCTTAGGGGCGGAGCCGGGACAAGGTGGTACAAGGATGACCTCTGCATTGGTGATGACGGCACTGCGGCCATGGCATACGTCTATGACTGGTACGATGTTGTTCAACCGCCTCACCCAGTAGAGGTTGTCATGCTCACCAGTTCCTATCGTAATCCGGCCATCATCAATAAGGCAGGATCGAGGATAAAAAGAACTCCGTATATGCAGACATCCCGAAAATTCGGCAAGGGTGTTGTGGTCGACAATGTCTCTGATGTTTCATGGGATTCCGATTTCCGTTCCCATATCCGACGCGATGTATATTGGCACAATGATTATGTCATCGGCGCCATTTCGCTGAAAACTGACAGCAATGCCTATATCCAGCTTATCGATCAGAACAGGGCGATGGGAGTAATGTTCGCGGCAGATATTGACGACCGCATTATTTTCCACGGCAAAGGCACAGACCAGGACGGAAGGACCGGATATGCCGAGATAACCGGCGTATGCCGCACCAACTGCTTTGTGGGCGCCCGCGACAGAATTGCCAATCAAAGCGACGGCACGCTGATATTCCTTTCAGACGGCGAACTGG
This sequence comes from Planctomycetota bacterium, assembly GCA_016873215.1. Classification (GTDB taxonomy): domain Bacteria; phylum Planctomycetota; class Phycisphaerae; order Sedimentisphaerales; family Anaerohalosphaeraceae; genus Anaeroglomus. Next base: position 42,653 of record VGXU01000001.1, on the reverse strand, counting down.
TGAGAAACAAGGTCGATGATACCGGCTGGATATTCACCAAAACCGGCCCGTACAGCGCAGAAGGCAGGAAATTTGTGGCCGATGAAAATGGTGATGATCCCACAAGGAATCACGAACTGCTTGACGGAAATAATGCGACCGGGTGGACAAATACAGAGCCGGTCATAGCAGGCAACGGTCAGAGTGGGAACTGCCTCGATTTCGACGGCTCCGATGATGTGGCCTTTGGGACAAAAGGATGGCAAAGTTACGGCTCCGTAACTGCTGATTTCTACTTCAAGGCAGATACCACAGGGACAAGCACAAGGTATCTTATCGGCTCTCCAAGTACCTGGGAAGTCACCGTGGTCGGCAACAATCTTACATTCACCATCTGGACAGACTCGACTCCCTCAACGCGTGCCTTGACATATAGCAACGCCTTTGTTGCCGGCACATGGTATCATGTGGTGGCCTCGATCACGGCAAACGGCAGTTCAAGTATTATGTCGCTTACTGTAAATGGCGTCAATGCAGCTGGTTCGCCTTCAACTGGCATTAAGATGAGAACCGCAAGCGGGGACCTTACGCTTGGTAATAAACCCAGCTACTCGCGATTCTTCAACGGCAAAATCGACACGGTTCGCATATCCATTCCTAGCCAGAGCAACAAGAGAATCGCCGCATGGGATATGGAATCTCTGTACCGCAGGGATGTCTTTGTCGGCATAAAGATTGCAAACGGAGGCTATGAGTACAATGACGTCGTAAGAGGCAGGATGATAGAACTCGATGCGCCAAACAACGACATGTGGTCGCCGGTCGTTATCCAGGTAGGTTCCGCGTCGGATTACGCGAATTTTGACGAGTTCAAGACATCTGTCAAGGCCAATACCTGTACCTATTCGGACGGCAAACTGACGTATGTCTCAGAGGCTGGCGATACGATTGAATACTGGTCAAGAAGCGGCAATCTGCCAAAGATCAACGGCGAGAGTGTGAATCTGAATCCCGCAAAGAGCTACTCGAGCCCGTATCTTGATATGGATCACGGCAGTGATACAGCAAGGATTATGTGTCCGGGCGAAACAACTCTTCTAACGCTCGATTTCAATTACGGAAGTTCGCCAAGATGGGATGATTACCAGACCCTTGCGCTTTGGCATATGGATAATCTGGTCAGTTCCAAGGTACCCGATGACGATCTTGAAAATGCCGGGCGCAATAAAGATCTTACGCTCAGTGGCGGAGCGGCTCTTACCACAGGCGACGGCGGCAAATTCGATGAGGCTCTTAATTTTGATGGTGTCGATGATTACGCATATTTCACTAATGGATGGACAAATTGCACACATGTAAAAGTGGACTTCTGGATGTATCCTACTGACGATAATGCCGGTTCGAATGTGGTGGTAAGCGCCAGGAACGTATGGAGCGTGGATGTCAGCAGCGGCAAACTGAGTTTTACAACATGGAACAGCAACCTATATGCAGGCTCGCTTGCTTTTACAACGAACCTCGGAGTGAATCAATGGCACAGGGTCATTGCAACATGCGATGCAAGCGGCAACCGTACACTTACTTGTGACGGCGTTACGATCAGTGACAACGTAGGCGCAGGGCTTGTAACATCGAGCAACAACCTGGAACTCGGCAACAAGAACACTTTTTCAAGATACTACCAAGGTAAACTGGATGATGTGAAGATTACTAAATTCAGCTTTGATATAAGCTTGAATCTAAAAATGCCGGACCTGGCAATCTTTTCTTCGGCGTGGATGTCCCAACTGGGAGATGCTCATTACAACTCGGCATGTGACCTTTCCATTCCAAAAGATAACGCGGTCAACCTGTCGGATCTGATCGTCTTTTCCAGCCGCTGGCTGCAGTAATACCAGCCATAATATATCCAATGCTGCACAGCCGCCCTCGGCTGTGGCTCTGTCATTCCTGCCGACGGGACAGGCGGAGTTTTTTGGTGAAGGTTTTGTTAGAGGCGAAGCGGTATTCGGCACTGTCAGCGGAGTCAATGACAACGATATCGCGGCCAGCGATGCGAATTTCAATCGTTTTGTCGGGCCGGCGGACGCAGAGGATGTTGGCAAGCGTAATTGCCTTTTCGACGCCGTCGCCGGTGGTATAGTTGACGACCTCGTCCGGCTGGGCAAGACGACTGCCATCATAGATGGATTCATTGGACATTTCATTTAGCCACGCGAAGACCTGGCGCTCGTTTTTGTCTTTGGCGGCTTCGACGCTGACGGGTGAGCGTTCCATTGCAGCCTTCAAAAACGGCCGCCAGTCGCAGGCGTCCATATCGCGGTTGGCGTAAAAGGCCAAATCAGCGGTAAGGCTTTTGTCGCGCATCGAGCGCAGATAATCCGTAATTTGTTGGCGCGACCAATCCGACGAAATAATCAGTGGTTCGGTTTTTTCGTATTGTTTTTGTTCGCCGGGCAGTTTGGGCGTAATTTTGAGAAAATCCACGAGGTCGGCGACAAGTTTTTCGGCATCGGGCATCGCCGGCGCGAGAAACCGCGCAAGCTTATAGCGGTCGCCGGGTTTTTCGATGCTGATTTTTTCGTATTCGAGATACGCCCGAAGCTGCTCGCAGCAGATGCGTCCTTCGTGCGGGAACTGCTGATAATCTTCGCTGGACACTTCGTCGAGGAGTTTTTCGCAGGTTTCTTCGGCGACGCGGAACCGGCTGCCATGTTCATAGCCGAAGAGGATTTCAGCCTTGACGAACATTTTTTTATCCCGAATGATGCGGCAGAACTGGAAATATTTTTGATACACGTGATCGGCACGCAGAAAGTTGGCGAAATTAAGCACGTTAAGCTCGGCGGTGAGAAACTCACCAAGTTTTTTCCGCAGACGGCCGTACTGCGACGGGTCGATAGTGGCGCGGTCGTAGAGGCAGTGGACCCAGCCGGTGCTGTGGCCGACGATGGTGACTTGTTCATTTCGGATGGCGCGCTGGGCTTTGGTGCTGATTTCGGTTCCGTTAAACCACATGGCCTTGGTAACCATCCGGCGGTTATTGGAAATGACGCCGTCGGCGACATCTATGAAATTCTGCGAGTGGAGCGGCGTCAGCACCATAAAAATATCTTCGAGCGGGACGCCGGCGACGATAAAGGCGGCGGCGGCGTACAATGCCGAGAGGGAGACACATTCGCCGGCGCCGGTCTTGTAGCCGGGCTTGCGGCGGAAGGCGTTCATCGCTTCGACGGTTTCGGTTTTCCAGTAGGGGATGACGTCGCCGTCGTACTGGTCGAGGCCGAAGTGCCGGCGGATATCGACATCGAAATAATACTGGTCGCCCTGATAGCCGAACAGGGCATTGCTTTGGGCGATTTGTTCGGGGGAAAGAAATTTTCCAAACCGCGCCAGTTCCGCCTGCTTGGTCGTGAGTCCCCAGGTCTGGAGGTCGAGGTTGAAATCGAATTCATCCATAATATACTGGCGGAGGCGCATCAGTTTGCGGTAGGGATTTTTGCCTTCGAGCTTGACGAAGCAATCTTCATTGCGCCATTGCCAGACGGCCGGACTCATGAGATTGGCCAGGACGAGGCTGTACATCAGCTCCGGAAAGACGAAACATTCCATATCCGAAAGCGTAATCGCGGAGCTGTATAATTCAAGGTCGTTTTCATGAAACATCGGCAAGTCCTTTGCATTGGATATGTTACATTGTAAGACGATTTTTGGCCGCGAGCAAATTAAAAAATGTTCTGTTTTTCGGGCAGAAAAATCTTGCATAAAAGACGCTTTTGAATACGATACAGAAAGTCAGTTTACATCAACCAAATGATTAGGAGCAACACAATGAAACGACGGTTTGTTGCGGCAATTTTAATTATAGCAGGGAGTCTTGCCGGAGCAGATGTCAAATTACCGGCCATCTTCAGTGACTATATGGTTTTGCAGCAGAAAAGCAATGTTGCGGTGTGGGGTCAGGCGGATGCCGGCGAAAAAGTGGAGATTTTGGGTTCGTGGATGAAATCGGCCGTCAGCGCCAAGGCCGGCAAAAACGGCACATGGCAGGTGAAAATCAAAACTCCTGAAGCAGGAGGGCCTTATACACTGACTGTCAAAGGTAAGAATATAATCACTCTGCAAAATATCCTTATTGGGGAGGTCTGGGTTTGTTCGGGACAATCCAATATGGAGTGGTCGCTGCAATCCGCGGATAATGCCAAGGAAGAAATCAAGGCTGCCGATTTTCCGAAGATTCGATTATTTACAGTCACAAAAAAAATCTCACTGCAGCCGCAGTCAGATTGCAAGGGGCAATGGAAGATATGCAGTCCCGACACGGCAGGTCCATTCAGCGCCGTAGGGTACTTCTTTGGCCGCCAGATTCATCAGAAATTGAACGTGCCAATAGGATTAATCAATACGAGTTGGGGCGGAACCCCGGCCCAGGCGTGGACCAGCGGAAAAACGATAAAATCATTCCCTGCTTATAAAACAATGCTTGAGGAAATAGAAAAGGCAAAACTGGTTCCGGATGAGGTTCAAGCGAAAAATGAACAGTTGCAGAATGAAAAAGCAATGGCTGATTGGGAAGCCAAAATCGCGGCGATAGACCCGGGAACACAGCAAAACTGGCAGGACCCGAAAACGGATATATCCGACTGGAAAGAAATGGAACAGCCGCGCGAGTGGGCGGGAACGGAATTGGAAAATATCAATGGGATCGTGTGGTTTCGACGCATTACGAATCTGCCGCCATCCTGGGCCAGGGCGGATATGGAATTGCATCTGGGTCCGATTGACGACATCGATACGGTATGGGTTAACGGCGCGAAAATCGCAAGTACGACAGATCGGGTATTGCCTCGCCGCTATATAATTCCATCTTCAGCGCTGCATCCCGGCCCGAACATGATCGCGGTTCGCATTGTGGACACCGGCAGCCAGGGCGGTTTTCGCGGCGATGAAGCACAGATGCGTATCGGTCCGGTCGGCGCGGATATTAAAACCTGCGCAACTCTGGCGAAAACATGGAAATACAAAGCCAGCCTGACTGATAAATCATTGCCCGCGGCACCCAAAAAGTACACCGGCCGATTTAACCAGAGTAGTCCCACAACGCTGTTTAACGGGATGATTTCCCCGCTGGTTGGGTTTGGTATCGCCGGGGCCATCTGGTATCAGGGCGAATCCAACAGAGAACGCCCTGCGGAATACGCCGCGTTATTCCCGGCCATGATTGCCGATTGGCGGACACACTGGAACGTCGGCGATTTCCCCTTCTACTGGGTACAAATCGCACCATTTTCTTACGAAAACAGCCAAATCGGCGGTTCTGCGTATTTGCGCGAGGCGCAGATGAAAACATTAAAAAGCGTCAAGAACGGCGGTATGGCCGTGACGATGGATATTGGAACCGAAAAAGACATTCATCCGAAGAACAAATTAGACGTCGGTAAACGGCTGGCGTTGTGGGCTTTAGCTAAAACCTACGGACAGAAAGACATCGCTTACAGCGGGCCGGTGTATAAAAAGATGGCAGTCGAGGGGCAGAAAGCTCGCCTCTATTTTGACTATACCTACGGAGGGCTGTTGGCCAGGGAGGGCCATTTATCTGATTTTGTTATCGCCGGGGAAGACCGAAAATTTGTCCCCGCACAGGCGGTCATCGACGGCGATACCATTGTTGTCTCCAGCGATCAGGTGCAAAAACCTGTCGCGGTACGGTACGCATGGAGCAACTGGGTAAAGGGAACGCTGTTTAATAAAGAAGAACTTCCCGCATCGTCGTTTCGCACTGACAATTGGAATGACCGCCCCGACAAGAAAATCTGAGTGGCTGCGTATCGGATTGAATGAAAACACTCAATGACAAAGGCTCCCGTTGACTTTAACGGGAGCCTTTTTTATTGGGGCAAGATTGCCGCAAGTTCAATCGTAGTCAGTCGGCAGGTCCGGATTGCGAAGATGTTCAAAAAATCGCTTGATTTCATGTTCCAGCGTGCGCCCTCTGGACAATGGAGGTATTTCATTTTCATCGAAGAATTTCACATCGCTGGTTTCGTTGCTGGTTTTTGGCGAGCCGCCGGTGATTTCACAGAGGAAGAACATCTTGTAGATATCAAATGGATACGGCGGCGTATGGCCCTGCCTGTTGCGGTCATAGACGGCCAACAGTTTAACCACCCGCACTTCAAACCCGGCTTCTTCGCGGACTTCGCGGACGACATTTTCCGCGGCAGTCAGGCCGATGTCGCACCAGCCGCCGGGCAGCGTCCAGCCGCCGTCTTCGATTTCTTTAACGAGGAGGATTTTATTGTCTTTGAAGATAACGCCCCGGCAATCGGTTTTGGGGGTGGGGTAGCCGCAGTCTTTCTGGAGCATCATACGGATTTCATCAGCCTCCAAATCCGTGTGTTTCGCCAGAATCTGCGCGGCAAGCCATTCGATTTTTTCATGCCGCTGTTTTTCGTACTCGTCTTTGGCAAAGGTCTTGCCCGCCTGCGAAATCGCTTTCAATTCCGCGGCGATGGTTAACCATTTGAACGGTTCCATTGAAAAATTGGATGACATATAAAGTTCCTATGCTGGTTTGCAGTGCTTTGCGGCAGATTTACCGGCGAGTGCGCCGGTGGCCCAGGCAATCTGGAGGTTGTATCCTCCGCAGGGACCGTCAACGTCGATGAGTTCGCCGGCGAAGAACAGGCCGGGACAGAGCCGGGATTGCATGGTGGTGGGTTCGATTTCATCCTGGCAGACACCGCCGCGGGTGATGGTAGCTTCGGCCAGCGGATGAACCGCCTGAATGGTCAGCGGCATTTCCTTAATCAGACCGATTAATTTTCGGCGGGCATCTTTGGACAGTTGTCCGGCCATAATCGGCCGGCCGTCGGTCTGAATCTGCCGGGCGATATACAATGTGACCGCGCGGGGCAGCAGGTCGGTGATAACGCGGGCGATTTCCTGTTTTGGGTGGGCGGCGCAGCCGTCGAGAAAGAATGTTTCCAACTGCTGAAAATCTTTGGAGGGGTACAAATCCAGTTTAATCGGCAGCGGTTCGGGATGCGCGTGCAGATAATCGGTGACAGCACGCGAGATATCGAAGATGACGGGGCCGCCGATGCCGTCAGCGGTGAACATAAGCGGTCCTGCGGCCTGGATTTTTTTATCGCCGACAGTCACGCTGACCCTTACATCGGGGACGCCGACACCCTGGAGTTCAGCGGGCCAGGTTTCCACGGTTATCAGCGGCGCTAGCGCCGATTTGGGTTCGACGATGGAATGGCCGAGTGCAAGGGCGAAGTTGTAGCCGTCGCCGGCGGAGCCGGTCTGCGGCCAGCTTGCGCCGCCGGTGGCGAGGATGAGTGCGGCGCATTCGTATTGGTCGGCGCCGGCTTTTAAGATGAAGCCGCCGCTGAAATGTTTATCGATGGTCTCGACGGTTCTGCCATAAATAAACTGCACGCCGTTTCGCCGTGCAGCATCAACGAGGACGCGGCTGACGTCGGCGGCGCGATCGGTGAGCGGGAAGACGCATCCGTCTTTTTCAACCTTGGTGGCGAGACCTTTTTGCGCGAAGAATTGGCGGACGGCTTCGGGGGGAAATTCGTAGAGGCAGTGTTTGAGGAATCGTCCGCAGAAATCATATTCGCGAACGAAGTCGTCAATTGTTCCGGTATGGGTGATATTGCATCGGCCCCGGCCGGTCTTGAGGAGTTTTCGTCCGACGGTGGTGTTTTTTTCGATGATGACGACTTTGGCGCCGGTCTGCGCAGCAAAAATGGAAGCCATCAGGCCCGCCGCCCCGCCTCCGATAATGCACAAGTCATAAGTCATACCCGCATTGTAAATGGAATAAGGGTTAATTGGAAACTGAAAATCGCCAATTGAAAATAAAATGAGTGGGTCTGTAAGCCGAGTTCTGTATCCCTTTCGGGACGGCGACCATTACACTTGACCGGCCGTTGCCGGCCGGCTCTGCCGACAGGTTTCCCCGTCGGCATGCAACCTACCCGCCGGAATTTGCCCGGGCCGGGTGACCGGCTGTTTGGTCTTGCAGGCGGTGGGGTTTGCCATGCCATCACCGTTACCGGTGACGCGGTGCGCTCTTACCGCACCATTTCACCCTTACCGACAATCCTCGCGGATTACGGCGGTATCTTTTCTGCGGCACTGTCCCGCGGGTCGCCCCGGGCGGTCGTTAGCCGCCACCGCGCCCTGTCCTGCTCGGACTTTCCTCCGGAGATTTCTCCCCGGCGGTCGCCCAACCCACTCAATGAGTCATTCTACCATTATTTTTAGACTGATTCAAAGATTTTAAGGATTGTCATTAAAAGCTGATTTTTTGATGGGATAGACGCACATAAAAAATGTGCTCTTCTCCGGCCTTTCATTCCGGAAAAGAGCACAGGCCCCTCTACATGTTATATACTCCCCCAAGCCAGAGATTTAATAATTCACTTTGCCGCACGTCACACACTTCACACAATCCGTATATAACGCAAATACCGCCGCCGAATCACAGGTGGATTCCGCAGTAGTCGATTTCGTCGCAGACCTGGTGGATTTTGTCCCAGAACGGCGGGTTTTCAATCATCGTCACGGCCACGGGATACAGGATGTGGTCTTCATAGAAGAGATGTTCCTTGAGAACCGGGCAAAGTGTTTTGACGATGGACAGCAGTTTGCACTTGAATACACCAAAGGAAACCTCGCCGAACGAGCCAACCAGTTTAACCAACTCTTCGATGGCAGAACGGATATATACATGGTCGCTTTCCGCCGAGCGGCACAGCGAATCCCATCCATGCGAGCGCAGGGCCGGGAATATGACGTCGTTTTCGCGGTCGATATGTTCTTCCATCGCGTAAATATGTTCGGTGATGTGCGACAGGCGGCGGATTTCACCGCTGGTGTCGTTCAGGAAATCCGATTGAACGATTCGCAGTGTTACATCTTCGAGATCGCTGATAAAACATCGCAGCATATCATGCTCGGCCAGCACTTTTTTAAGTACGTGACGTTCGGTGAGACGTTCCCGCAGGTTGGATTTGCTGCCTTCCATCAATCCCATCAGGATAAACGCGGCGGAAAGCTGCTGCACCCGCTGTGCCGACAATCCTGATTGGATGAGTCGGTCTTCGACCTGGGCAATATCGCGGGGTGTAATTGCAGAGATGAGATGATTTGCCTGTTTTCGGATATCCGCTGTGGGTTTCCCGTCATTGATTCTCAGCAGCAGACCTTCCAGTTCCTCGGCGATGCCTTTTTTAGTTGGTCTGTTCATGGGTCGCTCTCCTCAACTGAAGTCTTCATAAACTTATACGCTGAGGTGCGGATTGCGGATGATAAAATTTGATAAAAAAGATTGATTTTATATGAGACTTAAAATCTCAGGGTCTGAGAAATTTTTATGCGTTGCTGATTCGCAGCGCTTCGAGAATAGCGGTAAAGGCAACGGCGGCGGTTTCCGTCCGCAAGATATGGTTTGCGACGCGAACCGGAACCGCTCCATTGTGTTCGAGCAATTGCGTTTCGATTTGTGTCAGTCCGCCTTCGGGGCCGATACAGATAATGGTATCGCGTGAATCGTTCGCCAGATTCTGAATAGTTTTTGCATTCAGATCTGGACTGCCGAAAATAAAACGCGATTGCGGATACCGCCTTTTTAATTCGGCGATTGCATCGGCGAGTTTTTGCGGGCCGGCGAGAATAGGCAGAAATACCCTGCCGGATTGCTTGCAGGCGGCGATGAGTATGTTCTGGTATCGACCGGCCGCGGATTGGCTGCCGAGCCGAACACTGTGCTCATATTGAACTAATACGATGTGGTCGGCGCCAAGTTCGGTACATTTACTCAGCATCCAATCCAAGCGTTGTCCCTTGGCGGCGGCGACGGCGAGAATAATACGCCCACTTTGACGCGGCGAAGAGACGGAAACACTTTCGATGTCCACGAAGACATCATTTTTTTTTATCCGGGCTACGACGCCGGCGGCGAGCCTGCCGCATCCGTCAAACAATTCTATGGATTGTCCCGCCCTGCCCCGCAGAACGCTGACGAAATGCCGGCCTTCCGGAGCGGAAAGCTGCGTACACCCGGGGGTTAATGGATTATGATGGAAACGGGGTACTTCCACGCTTTTGTCCAAAAAAGAAAATCGGCGGAAAGTTTTTTCATTTTACTTTTGGCGTTATCCCATCTTAGTCACAGCCAAAAGGCAACTTTCCGCCGATTTGAATTTATACAAAAAAACAACAGGTACAAGACGGACTCATTTCGAGTCCATCTCCACGGATGGGGCGGTTTTTTCCTGTTTGAGCAGTTCCTGGAGCAAATTATTATACGCCGCCACGCTATCCCCGTTGCCGGGGCTTTTGGCCGACTGTACCGGCTTTCCCAGCGCCGCGGGAATCAAGTTAACATTCTCACAGCTTTTGCATCGGGCCTTTTTACCAGCATATTCATCAGCGACCCTGTATTCATGGCCACACTTCGAGCACTTGAAAGTAATCACTTTTTTCTTCCTTTCTCTCTCAAAGAACCTTCCTCTGTCTTTTTCTCTTCTTCATTATAGCAGGCTCTGTATATAAATGCCAGATTTTGGCAGAAATTTACATAAAATATTTAATTTTTCCCAAATTTTACACGTTTTGAGGCAAATTTTAACCTTCTTGCTGTCCGACCTTTATAGAAAAAAACACTCTCTTTCCATTTTTGTTAATATTCTGGGGCTGTAGTTATTTTTATCAGACCTCAACGGCTTTTACTAGTTTAGACGTACAACCCAGCAAAAAAATTTCGAAAATCCTGTTGACAAATCCCATAAATATGACTATTTTAGTCTTATACTATTGTGTTCTGGAGAATAGAAGTGGACTTAATACGTCGAAATACAGATTACGCATTACGGCTTGTCGTGGCTTTGGCGACCCAGTACAACACGGGCAAGGTCCTGTCGTCACGGACTCTTTCTCAGCAAAATAACGTCCCTTATCCGCTGGCGTGCAAATTGCTTCAAAAATACCAGCAGGCTGGAATTATAAAAAGCACGATGGGTCCAAAAGGCGGTTTTGGCCTGGTCCGCAGGCCGCTGGAAATTACTTTTCTGGAGCTGATAGAAATCATTCAGGGGCCAATTCGGGCCAATCGCTGTCTTCTGGGAACATTTGTCTGCCCGATGCAGGAACGTTGTCCACTGCATCCAAAGCTGGCTGATTTACAGGAAGAAATAGAGCGGCATTTGCGTAATACCACACTTGCCGAAATGATAGTCCCTCAGAATAATATATCGGATATTTAGAGAGGAAAAGGCTATGGCGCAATCGCGGAATTCAGTTCTTGAAAGCTGTCTTGGAAACGCCCAGAGTTTGAGCGGCCTGATTGACTACGCCGGAGATTCCGTCGTCAGCAAAACGATTCTCGACAAACCTGTCGGCACCATAACGCTGTTCGCATTTGACGAGGGCCAGCGTCTCAGCGAACACACCACGCCATATCATGCCGTGGTTGAAGTTGTGGACGGAAAAGGCGTTTTCGCTATCGGCGGAAAAGATGTCGAGGCTGGGGCCGGTCAGATATTGATTATGCCCGCCAACGTCCCGCACGCCGTGTATGCGGCCCAAAAATTCAAAATGCTTTTGACAATGATTCGGGCATAAGGAGATCCGATGCGGCAAAAACTGGTTGATAAAATGAAAGACGTTTTTGGCGACGACCAGCGGCGTATCGACCACGCGCTGGCGGTGTTGAATTATGCCGAAACGATTCAGTCGTGCGAAGGAGGACGACTGGATATCGTTGCGGCGGCGGCGATACTGCATGATATCGGTATTCACGCCGCCGAGAAAAAATATCGGTCCACGGCGGGATATTATCAGGAAATCGAAGGCCCGCCTATCGCCGAGGCGATTCTGACCTCGCTGGCATGGCCGGCGGCGGATATTGAGCACGTTTGCGCGATTGTGGGCAGTCATCACAGCGGCAACAAAATTGATACGCCGGAATTCCGCTGCATCTGGGACGCCGACTGGATCGTCAACCTGGGACAGGATTACGCCCAATGGCCGCGGGTAAAAAAACAAAAAATAATTGATACGGCGTTTCGAACACAGACCGGGCGGCAAATCGCCGCAGAACGTTATCTACAGGAAAAATCTGAATAAACTTCTATTTTTAAAGGAAATAAAAATGTTTTGTTATCAATGTGAACAGACTGCGATGGGAAAAGGATGCACGAAAGTGGGCGTCTGCGGCAAAGACCCGCAGACGGCAGACTTGCAGGATTTGCTGGTTTGGGCGGCTAAGGGAATCGCTTTCTACGCGCATCGTCTTCGTGCGATGCAGTACGTGGACAAGGAGGCGGACCGATTTGTTCTTGAGGCGTTATTTTCGACGGTAACGAATGTGAATTTTGACCCGGTTCGTCTGGAAGCGCTGATTGCCAAGGCCGGACAGGTTAAAGCCCGCCTGCAAAATGAGTACGCAAATCGCTGTCAGAGGGTCGACAAGCCCACCGACAAACCAACTGACGCGGCTCAATGGACGCCGCCGAAAGACCGTACGGAGATGCTGGTCCAGGCCCAGGCGCTGAGCATTGCCAAAAAGATAGAAGTCCTCGGTGCTGACGCGGCGGGCCTGCAGGAATTGATTCTGTACGGACTGAAAGGTACGGCGGCATACGCCGACCACGCGCTGGTGCTGGGCAAAGAGGATGACGGCGTCAATGCTTTCTTTCACGAGGCATTGGATTTCCTGACGGGGCCGAAAGCAACGGATGTCAATGCACTGGTGGCGATGACGCTGAAGGTCGGCGAAGTGAATTTGAAGGTGATGGAACTGCTGGATGCCGCCAATACCGGCGTCTATGGCCATCCGGAACCGACACCGGTGCGTATTACGCCGGTTAAGGGCAAGGCGATTCTTGTTTCCGGCCACGACCTCAAAGACCTTGAATCACTGCTTAAGCAGACTGATGGCAAAGGCATCAACATCTACACCCACGGCGAAATGCTGCCGTGCAACGCCTATCCGGGCCTGAAAAAATATAAGCATTTGGTCGGCAACTACGGCGGCGCCTGGCAGGACCAGCATAAGGAATTCGACGCCTTCCCCGGCGCAATTCTGATGACGACCAACTGCATCCAGCGGCCCAAAGACAGCTACATCAACCGCATCTTTACCACGGGCCTGGTTGCATGGCCGAAGGTTAAGCATATCGCCGACAAGAACTTTGAGCCGGTGATTAAAGCCGCATTAGCCGAAAAGGGATTTGAGAAAGACGAGCCCGAAAAGAAAATCACTATCGGCTTCGGTCATAACGCGGTGATGAATGTCGCCGGAGCAGTGATAGATGCGGTCAAGGCGGGCAAGATCAAACATTTCTTCCTCATCGGCGGCTGCGACGGCGCCAAGCCCGGACGCAACTACTACACCGACTTTGCACAGGCCGTGCCCCATGACTGCGTAATTCTGACATTGGCCTGCGGCAAGTATCGCTTCAACAAGCTGCCGTTTGGCGACATCGGCGGCATCCCGCGCCTGCTGGATATCGGCCAATGCAACGACGCTTATTCTGCGATTCAGATTGCGGTGGCTCTGGCTGGGGCGTTCGGCTGCGGCGTCAACGACCTGCCGCTGTCAATGATCCTGAGCTGGTACGAGCAGAAGGCGGTGTGTATTCTGCTGACGCTGCTGCATCTGGGCATCAAGAATATCAAAGTCGGCCCGACTCTGCCGGCGTTCATTGGCCCCAACGTGCTCAACGTGCTGGTTGAAAAATTTAATATCGCACCGACGACCACGGCCCAGCAGGACCTGAAGGCGATACTTAAAGCGTAAATAACGGAATAGACCGGGACAAACAAAGACAAACGATGACAACTGAAATAGAACATTTGTGGCAGCAGGGGAAATTTTTGAAGGCGGCCTTTGATGAATACAAAGTATGCATCAAAGCCGTCTTCAAAGAGGCCCAGACTCTGCTTCAAAGTCCGCCTCAGACCCCTGCAGAATTCGAGGTCCGGATGGGGACGATACCGGATGAATTTTACTCCATCCGGAAAAATCTGTTTTCGACGCTGTTTCAATCCGTTTATCCCCTTCTGAAAATCGAAGAGCCCAGAAGACTTTTGTACGGCAAGCTGAATCACCTGTTTCGAATATGGGTAACGTCGGCGGATAACCTCCTTGACAATGAAGACAAGATTGTCGTGCCGATGGAGATTGCCGGGTCCTCCAGGGTGATGCGGCAGGTTATTTCAATTCTGCTTGCCGACAGAATCCTCAGAAATATCACCGATGAGGCTGTTCGAAATAAGGTCCTCCGTGAAGAAGAAGCATCTCTGTTGACACATCGATCACTGCAAATTCTTTTGCCCAGCGCCGCGGAGGAAGGCTCTGAGGAAGATGGAATCACACACAGGCCTAATGCCGGTTATGTCCTGAATACGATACACCGGCTTAAGACCGGGCTTTTGTTCCATATTCCGTTTTTAGGTCCCGACACTATCGAAAAGGAATTGGACAAAGAAACATTAACACTCTGCAAACAGGGCCTTATGAATTTCGGATTGGGATGCCAGATTCTCGATGACATCCGGGATATTGCCAAAGATTATCTGGAGATGAGACACAATTACATACTGTCCATGGTATACACCGATTACCTGTTATATGTCGAGAAACTCAATGCAATAGAGCCAGATATCCGCGTCTCTTCCAATATCTTCGGCTTATTTCCCGATGCGGTTTATCCCGCGGCGGACAAGGCCAGGGAATTATTAACCGACGGCCTTTTGTCGCTCGGGTCGGCGGGGCTTGGAATCAACAAGGCCGTCGCAAGACGTTTAAGTCTCACTATGTTCGAAACATTGGGCGTTGGAGAATTAACAAAATGTCTGAGTGCATAAAAGAGGAATGTTCCGCTCCGACCCGAGGCAGAACGCTGGATTATGCCGCATCCATCTATGACTGGCTGAGTCCGCTGATGACATTCGGACACGAAAAGCGGATGGGGCAAATCGCCCTTGAGCTTCTGGAGTTGAAGGGGCATGAAAAAATTATTGATATCGGGTGCGGGACCGGCTCGCTAACAATTGAAGCCGGACGGAAATTATCCGCCGAAAAAGGCGGAAGTATCGTTGGGGTCGATGCGGCGGCAAAAATGATAATGCTGGCGCGGAAAAAAAACGTCGAAATACCGCAGGTTAGATTTGACATCTCGGCGGCGGAACAGCTTCGTTATGATGATGAAACATTTGACTTCGCTCTTTCCACCTTCTTCTTTCATCATATTGATTTTGAACTCAAGAAGACGGTGCTGAATGAAATGTGGCGGATTCTGAAAAGAGGCGGAAAAGCCGTCATTGTCGATATCGATACGCCAACGAATATTTTCGGGAAAATCTGTGCATGGAGCGGGTATATCCTTTTTCGGCAGGAAGAAATCAGGGAAAATATCAAAGGGAAATTAAGAGAAGTTATGCTTTCAAGTAAATTCGGCGATTTCAAGTTCATTTCATCTCATTTAGGTTATGTCTCCATTTTTGTTTTACAGAAAGGATTCTAAAAATGAAAAAGAATATTGCGTTGTTATTGCTGGCGGTCGTTTTAATGTGTACCGCGAAGGCATTGGGCGAACCGTCGCAAGGCCTGAGTTGCGACCCAAACAACGACGAGGTGGGACGCAAAACTGTCGCCTATTTTAACACATTGTTTGAGGGGTTGGGCAAAACGGCAGAAAAAGATCCCCTGTATGATAGTTATCGGGAAATCATGAAACCTGTCGCCGAAAGTACGGAAGGGTTTTACGGCGGCACTCTTGTCGGGCCGGACTGGGTCATCGTTCAGGTCTATTATCCGAGCCATTTTCTTGCCCGTGGGTTTGACCTTAAAAAGGTTAAAGAGCTTACCGACTTTTATAAGATGATGCAGGAAAAGCCCGCGCCGCAGCTCAGCGAACCCGGTCACGGCAGCATTATGCAGCCGCGCCTGATTGCAATGCGATACCCGGTCATCAGGGACGGCAAAGTGAAAAATATCCTCTCGATGATGGTCCGAACGGAAGCGTATCTCAAAGCCGTCGGTTTGGATAAGTGCAGCGCCTATAAAATCACCTGCAAGGGAAAACTCGCCGAAGAAAAAGGGGAACTTGCAAAAGAGTATAAAGAAGTCAAACTTCAATTGCCTTCTACCGAATGGACAATTCAATACCAGAAATAGAAATTTATAAGTAATAAAAACAGAGAGCAATTATGGCAAAACAAAATATCGTCAAAATCGACGAATACAAATGCAACGGCTGCGACACCGGCACACTGACGATCGAAGCCGGACAAAAACTGTCTGCCGAGAAAGGCGGTTAAACATGACAAAGAGTATTGGATTATTTTTAATGACAAGCGTTCTGCTATGTGCAGTAAATGTTCTCGGCCAGGAGGCACAAGTTTATAGTTGTGACCCGAATAATGACGAGGTGGGATGTAAAACCGTCGCCTATTTTACCGACCTGTTCGATAAGCTGGGCAGCGCGGCACAAAAAGACCCCGGCTATGATAATTATCGGAAAATCATGAAACCCGTCGCCGAGAGCACGAAAGGATTTTACGGCGGCACTCTTGTCAGCCCGGATTGGATAATTACCCAGGTTTATTATCCAAGTCATTTTATTGCCCGTGGGTTTGACCTTAAAAACGTCAAGGAACTTAAAAGTTTCTATAAGATGATGCAGGAAAAGCCCGCGCCGCAGCTCAGCGAACCCGGCCACATAAGCGTTATGCAGCCGCGCCTGATTGCAATGCGATACCCCGTCATCAAGGACGGCAAAGTGAAAAATATTATTTCGATAAAAGTCCGGACGGAATCGTACCTCAAGACCGTCGGCCTGGATAAGTGCAGCGCCTATAAAATCATCTTCGATGGAAAACTCGCCGAAGAAAAAGGGAAACTTGCAAAAGAGCATAAAGAGGTCAAACTCCAATTGCCTTCCACGGAATGGATAATTCAATACCAGAAATAGAAATTTATAAGTAAAAAAACAG
Organism: Planctomycetota bacterium; assembly: GCA_016873215.1. Taxonomy (GTDB): domain Bacteria; phylum Planctomycetota; class Phycisphaerae; order Sedimentisphaerales; family Anaerohalosphaeraceae; genus Anaeroglomus. Next base: position 25,652 of record VGXU01000001.1, on the reverse strand, counting down.
AGAGTAATTATGGCAAAACGAAACATCGTCAAAATCGACGAAAATAAATGCAACGGCTGCGGTTTGTGCGTCAACGCCTGCGCGGAAGGCGCAATCCAGCTTGTCAACGGCAAGGCCCGATTAGTCAGCGAGATTTACTGCGACGGACTGGGGGCCTGTCTTGGACATTGCCCACAGGGAGCAATCACGATTGAACAGCGCGACGCGGCGGAGTTTGACGAAAAGGCAACGCATGCGCATTTGAAGCAAATGAAGGCAAAGACCGAACCCGCCGCCGAAGGCGGGTTTGGCTGTCCGGGAATGCGGATGCGGACATTTGAGAAAAAGCCGTCCGCTGCAACTTCGTCAAGCGGGCCTGTCGAATCGCAATTGGGCCAGTGGCCGGTGCAGTTAAAGCTGGTGTCGCCGATGGCGCCGTATTTCGCGGGGTCGGATTTATTGCTGGCTGCCGATTGCGTGCCGTTCGCGATGGGCGATTTTCATTCGACGCTGCTGAAAGACCACAGTGTGGCGGTCGGATGTCCGAAATTGGACGACGGCGGATATTATGTCGATAAGCTGACGCAGATTATTCAGCATAATCACCTGCACAGCCTGACGGTAGTGCATATGGAAGTGCCGTGCTGTTCAGGTCTGCTGCGGATTGCCGAAGCGGCGATTCAAAAGGCCGGCGTTAAAATGGACTATGAAGATATCACCATCAGCCTGCAGGGCCGGATTCTCAGCAGAAAAACAATCGCCCGTTGACAAATTTTTCATTCAGTACCCAAAAAGAAAGCGATTTCCTATATCTCATTTCTACCCTCTTTATTTCTCCGGATTTTAATGGTATACTTGATTTTGAATTGCATAATGACTGGAATTAACAGGTGAAAAAAAACTTTTACGGGATATACTTAGAGCCTCTAACAAAATGAATTGTCGCACCGAAAGCGAGCGATTTTGTGGCCGGCAAGGCGGACGGGGCAAAATTGCCGCAGGCGTAGCGGAATACTACGTCGAGGACGATTTTGGCCCGGCCAACGCCGCCGGACGCAAAATAAGCCGCTTGAATGCAAAGGCATTTTGTTAGATGCTCTTAATAAAGTCAAAGTTAAACGTCAAAATCGAGGAACTTACGGATGAATGACAAGCAATGGAAGGTTCTTTTGGATGTTGTTGCGGGGCGGGCGGTTAATCCCCTGCCGGCGGGTTTTATCATAGACAGTCCGTGGCTGCCGGGATGGGCCGGGATTTCGATACTGGATTATTTTACCAACGATGAACTCTGGCTGGGGGCCAACCTGAAGGCTATACAGGCTTTCCCCGATGTATTATTTCTACCGGGCTTTTGGTCGGAATACGGGATGTGCACGGAGCCGTCGGCGTTCGGGGCGGGATGTACTTGGCACGAAAATGAATTGCCCTACGCCGAAAAGACAATCCGGCGGATTGAGGATATCGACGAACTGGCCGTACCCAATCCCCGCCAGCACGGACTGACGCCGTTTGTGCTGAACCGCCTGAAACTGGCCCGTAAAAAAATTGAAAAGGCCGGACATGCGATTCGCTTCGCGGTTGCGCGGGGGCCGCTGAATATCGCCACGTTTTTGATGGGCACGACGGAATTTCTGATGGCAATGAAGACGGACCCGCAGAAAATTCATACGCTGCTGAAGATCATTACGGAATTTACGGTTCAATGGCTCAAGGTGCAAAAAGAGACGTTTGACACGATTGACGGAATTTTGATACTGGATGACATCGTGGGATTCTGCGGTGAGTCTGATTTCAAGGAATTCGCGCAGCCGTATCTGAAGGCGCTGTTCAGCAGCTTTGATGCTTCCGTCCGATTTTTCCACAATGATGCGGACGACAGGGTGTGTTCGCCGCACCTGGCTGAGACGGGGGTCAATCTGTTTAATTTCAGTTTTGAACATTCACTGAAAGAAATGAAGGCGTGGACGGGCGGCCGGGTCGGACTGGTCGGCGGTATTCCACCGCGGGATGTGCTGGCGCAGGGTACGCCGGAGCAAATCACTGAAAAAATCCGCGAACAGATGCAGGAACTGGATGACAAAAGCGGGATATTGTTCTCGTGCGGAGGTGGAATGCCGCAGGGGGTTTCGTCGGGAAATATCAACGCTTTTGTGCAGGCGATACGGGTACAAAATAAAAAATGAGACAAACTTCAGTTGGGCAAAAATAAAATCGGCCCGGGCCGATTTTTCATTGCCGCGATAAAAGTATTTTTGCCATGGACGGGTGTATTTAATGGTCCGAGCGCATAATCATACAGCCGCGTTTTATCGCCTCGGCTTTTGTATAGTCCATAATCTCCACAAGATGCCCAGGAAACCGGATTCTTTTGCCGCCGCCCTTCGGATAAATAATTTTAAGGATTTTGTTTTTTTCAAATTCCGCGGGTTCCACCTCAAAACGCATCGTGAACCCGTATTTATTCAGTGTATCCAGAATTGGCACAGGATAGGGCTGAGGTTTTGCGCCCTCACATGCGCCGGGGACGAGTATCGGCGTGACCAAGCCATTCTCCATACCGATATCCATATTTCTTTGTATCATATTAATAAGCACAAATCCTTTGAACCATTTGCCTCTCATTTTTTCAGCGGCCTGCCATGCGGTTTTGGCGGGCTGTATTTGAAGTTTCTCGAGTTCCTTTTTAATCAGAATTGTCATTGCCTTGTTATATCCGTAATCGCTGCTCTGGAGGGCCTGGGCGCCAAGCCGTATGCCCAGAAGATTGGAATAAATATCTTCCCAGGAAAACGCCGACGGTTCCTCCGGCAGGAAATACATTCGGTTTACCGACCAGAGCAAGCTGCAGACCGCGATTCATTATATCGAGGCGGAAAACACGACCTCGAACAATTATGTCACACTGGCCAACCAGGCCGTTGCTGTCGGCGGCGAGTGGTACGGCAAAGGCCTCGGCAATGTCCGAGTGATGAATTTATGGAGCCAATTTAACGGTAATACCTACAGCGGATATGCCCAGGATCAGTTGATTATGATTCATCCGGTGATTACTCCGCCCACCGTCCCGGCGCCAGGTGCCGTTGTTCTGGGTTCGATTGGGGTTCTTTTTGCGGGTTATCTGCGACGCCGCAGTTCTTTTTAAGAGCCTCTAACAAAATGAATTGTCGCACCGAAAGCGAACGATTTTGTGGCCGGCAAGGCGGACGGGGCAAAATTGCCGCAGGCGTAGCGGAATACTACGTCGAGGACAATTTTGTCCCGGCCAACCGCCGCCGGACGCAAAATAACCCGCTTGAATGCAAAGGCATTTTGTTAGATGCTCTAAGTTCGCGGTGCCTTTAATTCCCAATCGGCGTTAAAAGAATCGTGCGGAGATTGATCGGCTGCCACTGTTTTTCAATGGGTTTGATTTGAAGCCTGTGTTCGCCGGCCTGCGCCAGCGTGATTTCGCCCAGTTTTGTTTTTGCAAATTTGTCGTAGCCGCCGGTAGAAGCAGCTTCCGCGTTTTGCTTTTGGTCGTCGATAATGATCTCAAAACTGCTTTTGGCGGCATCCACTGCCAGGTCGGCTGTGACTTCAAATCGCCCCGGCTTGTCAATTTGGAATAACCAGTCCACGCAGACACGCGAAGAAACCCAATAGCCGATACTCTCAATCCCGTCTTTGGTTTCCAGTTTGGCGTCGGAACCCATACGATTATGAATATCCGCCCTGTCCGCCGATAAAATCACCGTGCCATCGCTGCTTTGTTTCGGCAATGTTTTTTCCACCTGCAATTTGCCATCGAACTTCAGCACGACAACGGTATCAATCGCATCCAGCGGCTTTTGGGGCAGACAGACCTTGACGCCGCCGTCAACGATTTCCGTTTTCAAGTCCCGCGGGCCGGCGAAGAGGCGAAAGACGGCGGACAAAACGGCGAAAACAGGATTGGGTTCCGTTTTCCGATTGGCCAGCAGGTACGCCTCCTTTGCTTTATTTTTGAGTCCCGGCACGATGAGCGTTCCATCCGCCGGCCAGTCAAAAACGTGCAGATAAAGAATTGCGCCATTATCGAGTTCTTTCTTCGTGCATCGTCCCCACGTCAGTTTGGCAAACGGGCTGGCGGTTGTATCGTAAATCGATTCGCCGTTGACTTTCATCCATTTCCCGATTTCCCGCAGGCGTTCGACGCTCGGCTGGGGAATCTCGCCCAGCGATGTCGGACCGACATTCAGAAGATAGTTGCCGCCTTTACTGGCGATATCAACAAGATTTTGAATCAGGACTTTTGCGGATTTCCAGTTGTTGTCGTAGCTCTTGAAACCCCAGGTATTGTTCATCGTCATACAGGTTTCCCAGTCACGGTCCTTGTAGCCGGTCGCTGGAATATGCTGTTCAGGCGTCTCTGTATCACCGCGATAACCGCCGCCAAGACGATTATTCGTGATAATCCCCGGCTGAAGCGTAATCAGCGGCTGGAGCATATCGGCACGCTCCATGTTCATATCGTACGGGGTATCCCACCATAATATAGCGATGTCTCCGTAATGGGTCAGAATCTCTTTGACCTGCGGGGCGGCGATTTTTTGGATGTATTCATTCATATCGCCGTCCTGAGCCGGGTCCCAATGTCCTTTGGAGGCGGCCCCGCCGGGATGATTCCAGTCCTGGGCCTGAGAATAATAAAAACCCAGTTTGATGCCGTGTTTTTTACAGGCCTCGGCCAGCGGTTTGAGCAGGTCCTTACCGTAGGGCGTCGCGTCAACGACATCCCAATCCGTCACCTTTGAATCAAACAGCGCAAAACCATCGTGGTGTTTGGAGGTGATAACGATATATTTCATCCCCGCTTCTTTGGCCAGGCGAACCCATGCATCCGGGTCATACTTGACGGGATTAAACTCTTTGGCGTAGGTCTTGTACTCGGTGACCGGGATTTTACCGTCGTGCATGATCCATTCACCGATACAGGGAATCTGTTTGCCGTTATAAGTTCCGGCCGGGACGGAATACACGCCCCAGTGAATAAACATTCCGAACCGCGCCTGACGCCACCATTCCATCCGGGCGTCGCGCTGGGATTGGGTTTCGTTTTCATACGGCCAGGACGAAGGTTTCGCCTCGGCGGCAAGTACGGACACGCAAAGGCCGCACCATAAAATGAAAAGCACAAGCAGAGAATTACGACGTGTTTTTGTTTCCATCCGAAATGAATTGCCATCTTTTTTCATATCCATTTCCCAATCCTTTCCGAAAACTTGTGAAGAAAATTTTTCCGCTGTTCGTTATTTAAATCGGCATTTAAGGCCGTGAAGAGTAAAAATATTTGCTTTAATCGCTTTAATTGTAGCCTCAATGGTCGGGAGAACCGTTTCCTGCTGCGATTGCGTGACAGAAAGCTGTCTGTCTCTGAGTCCGCCGGACCAATCCGTGCTTTCGAGCATGACTCCTCCCAGGCCGATATTGGCGGCGGCATCATGAGCCTCGGCACCGCACAGGACGCTCCATCCCAGCGCCCATGCCCGAACGGTGTTTTCGATATTGTACCCGCCGCCGCCGGTCATCAGGATGGGTTTATGAAAGTCCAGCAATGATGTAATGACGTCGGCGAAGGTGTTATTGGTCAGTCGAAGCTGTGCCAGCGGGTCGCCGGCCAGGGCATCGGCGCCGAACTCCAGAACTATCACATCCGGATTGAATGTTCCGATGAGCGGTATCGCCACGGCCTCGTAGGCTTTTTTATACGCCTCATCATAAGTCCCGACCGGTAAAGGGAAATTGACACAATAGCCTTTACCGTCGCCTTCACCGATTTCATCCGCAAAGCCGGTCCCCGGAAACAGCGTACGTCCGTCCTGATGAAACGAGATAGTCATCACGTCTTTGCGGTCGTAAAAGAAATTAGCGACGCCGTCGCCGTAGTGAACGTCGATATCGAGATAGAGGACGCGTTTTCCGGCTTCAGCCAGCGCCAGGCAGGCCAGTGCGACATCGTTGATGTAGCAGAACCCTGCGGCCATTTCCGGCCCGGCGTGGTGATAGCCGCCGGAGGGATTAAAGGTGACACCGGCACAACCATCTAAAATCAGGCTTGCCGCCTTGAGCGTCGCTCCGCAGGCCAGAACGGAATAGTTGTACATGTCCGGAAAAACGGGACAATCGGAAGTGCCAAGCCCCATATAAAGAAATTCAAGCCCCCATTTTCCTTCGGCGGCCCGCTGCAATGCGTCCAAATAACGGACGGAGTGGAATTTTTCGAGGATTTCTCTCGAGGCGGGTTCGGGAACCGCTTCGATTTTATCCGAACCTGACAGCAGTCCCATAGAACAGAGGATTTTTCTCAACCGCCCGGCCCGGCTGGTATTAAACGGACACTGCGGCGGATACGATAATTGATCCAACAGAGGCGAATGAACGAAAACAGCTTTTCCTGTCGTCAAAATCCGTCCTTTATCATTTCTGATTCGCTAAATTGTATGCGATACTATAGACATCGCCGTCAAATTCCGTGTTGACTTTATAGCCGGAGTTGTAAAAGACCGCCAGCATGCCCTTGTTGGCCGGCAGGACTTTGGCGTAAAATTGTTTAACGCCGCGTTTTTTGGCGATTTTACTGAGATATTCGAGAAGAAACGTTCCCATGCCTTTATTCTGCCATTCATCCTGGACCAGAAAGGCGACTTCGGCGGCCTGTGTTTTGGGGTCGAGAAAATACTGCGCGATAGCGACGATTTCCTCGCCGGAAGCTCCCGGCACGGTTCCCACGATGGCGAGATTCTGGTCGTAATCAATATTCGTCCACTGCTGAATATCTTTGCGCGGGAAGCGTACCGTGCGCATCATATAACGGGTCTGAACGGACGTTTCACTAAGCGAATAGAGCATTTCCGCCAGCGACGGCTCATCCGTGGGCTTGACCGGTCTAAAGAATATCTCTGTGCCGTCGTTCAGCGTATCGCGATGTTCCAATTCTTCCGGATAGCGGATTTTTTCGGTATCCATCTCAATCTGGTCGGCATAGACATAGTTTCTTGTTTTTGCGGCTTTAATCAGATCGCTTCTGAATTTGGGATGGGCGATGTTAATCAGCGACAACGCCCGTTCACGAATGCTTTTGCCGTGGAGGTATGCGATGCCGTATTCAGTGACGACATAATGCACGTCTCCGCGGGTTGTGACGACGCCGGCCCCTTCGGTCAATTGTGATACGATGCGCGAGACCTGTCCATCCCGGGCGGTGGAGGGCATGGCGATGATGGCCTTGCCGCCGCGGCTCCGGGCACAGCCGCGGATGAAATCCACCTGTCCGCCGATGCCGCTGTAGAATTTGTACCCCAGCGAGTCGGAGCAAACCTGGCCGGTCAGGTCGATTTCAAGGCCGACGTTGATGCCGACCATTTTTTCATGCTGGCTGATAATCTGGGGGTCGTTGACGTACTCCGTCGGATAAAATTCAAAAAATGGGTTGTTATCGATATGGTCATAAAGGCGTTTGGAGCCCATACAGAAGCTGGCAACGATTTTGCCGCGGTTGAGGGTTTTTTTGGAGCAGGTGATGGCGCCGCAGTCGATGAGGTCAAGAATCCAGTCGCTGAACATTTCGGTATGGATGCCGAGGTCTTTTTTGTCTTTCAGAAATTCGGCCAGGGCCTGCGGGATTCGTCCGATACCGCACTCGATGGTAGAGCCGTCCTCGACGAGCCGGGCGATATTCTGCCCGATTCGGCGTAATATTTCGTCAGGTTCTGGGACTGGAACCTCGATGATGTCTTCATCGCAGGGAACCATAACATCGATATTATTGATATGGATAAAGCTGTCGCCGAACGTTCGCGGCATTCGGGCATTGACCTGAGCAATGACATACTTGGCGTTGGCGCAGGCGGATTTGACGATATCAACGGAAACGCCGAGGCTGCACAGACCGTTGGCGTCGGGCGGCGTAACGCTGATCAAAGCTACATCAATCGGGATTCTTCCGCTTTCGAATTCCATGGGAATCTCGGACAGGAATATCGGCGTATAATCGCCGATACCTCTTTCAAGCGCATCGCGCACATTATCGGCAATGAAAAAACTGTTGACTTTGAATCTTTCCCGAAATTTCTCGGTGGCATAAGGAGCCGAACCCATGGTGAGCAAATGCACAATATGGGCGTCATAAATCTCGCCGGAATGTTCCACCAGCGTATTCACCAGATGCTGCGGCTGAGCGCAGCCGGTGCCGATAAAGATGCGGTTGCCCGGCTTGATGAGTTTCATGGCCGTGGCAGCGGCGCTGACTTTATTTTCGTATCGTTTCTTCCAGTCAAATTCCTGCATAGTTGGTTATGTCCTGCTAAACTTTTTTCACTCGCATTCGGGCATCCACGGCGACAGGAGCGGTTCCCGCCGCGCTGACAATATAGGGGTTGATATCCAACTCCTGAATCTGGGGAAATTCCGTGACAAGCTGGGAAAGCCGCTGAAGGCTTTCGGCGATGGCGTCGATATCCACGCCTTCTTCGCCGCGGAATCCTTTTAATACCTTATAGGTTTTGGTGTTCATCAGCATCTGCTTGGCTTCGTCGGCAGTCAGGGGAGCCAGGTAGAAGGTGACATCTTTAAGCACTTCGACCATAGTCCCGCCCATGCCGAACATAATCAGCGGTCCGAAATGGGGGTCGCGGTTCATCCCGATAACCACTTCTTTGCCGCGCCGGCACATTTCCTGCACCAGCACGCCGAGGATTTTGGCCTTAGGCGCCTTCTTGGGGATGCGATACATCATCAGGTCAAAGGCGTCCATAACTTCTCTTTTATTTTCCAGCCCCAGCACAACACCGCCGAGGTCGGATTTGTGCGTCAGGTCCGGCGACCAGATTTTCATCACGACGGGGAAACCGATTTGTTCGGCGATGCCGGCCGCCTGTTCGGAGGTTGTGGCGATGGACCCTTTGGGAGTGACGAATCCGTAGGCTTCGAGAACTTCCTTGGAATCAGCTTCGCTGAGGTCGGTTGTTCCCATACGCAGATTCCGCTCGATGATATTCTCCGCTTTTCTGCGGTTGACGGCGAACATTTTTACCACACGTTTAGGTCTGGAGCGCCACCGGACATAATCGGCCATGACCCGCAGGGTCTGAACGGCAATCTCCGGGGAATCGTAATAGGGGAGGTGTTCTTTGCGGAATAATTCCACGGCTTCTGCAACTTTACCGCCGCCAAGAAAACAGATCAGCACGGGCTTTTGGGTCTTTTTGCGAAGAATTTTAACGACTGTCTCGGCGGTCTTTGTGGCCTCGGTCATGGCCTGCGGCGTCAGCAGAATCAACGCCGCATCCACGCCGGGGTCGTCGAGAACCGTCTCGATGGCAAACTCATAGCGGTCTGCCAGAGCGTCGCCGAGAATATCCACAGGGTTATAAAAATTTGCGGCGGCGGGAAGTTTTTCCTGCAGCATTTTGATTGTTTTCGGGGTTAATTTGGCGAATTCGAGTTCTTCCCGTTCAATAGCGTCGGCGGCCATAATACCGGGGCCTCCGGCATTGGTAATAATGGCGACGCGGCGGCCGGCCGGGAGGGGCTGGCTGACAAACGTGCGGGCAAAATCGAACTGAACCTTAATGGAAGAACACCGGATAATTCCGGCGCGGTCGAACATACATTCATAGGCGGTTTCGCTGCCGGCCAGGCTGCCGGTATGGGATGAGGCGGCTTTGGCGCCGGCTTCGGTACCGCCGGATTTCATCAACAGGATGGGTTTTTTAAGCGAAACCTGCTCGGCTTCTCTGAGAAAATCATTTCCATCGGTAATGCTTTCGAGGTAGCCTGCGATGACTTTGACACTCGGGTCGGAACCGAAAGCCTTGAGGAGGTCCAATTCATCGACGTCGGCTTTATTACCAATACTGGCCAGTTTGCTGAATCCGATGCCCATGGCATTTGCGGCATCGAGAATCGCAGCCAGCAGCGCGCCGGACTGGGAGATATAACCGATGACACCGGATTGCGGTAAATCACCGCCAAAACTGGCATTGAGCTTTTCAATTGGGGAAATGACACCTAAGCAATTGGGGCCAATGACGCGAATCCCGGCCTGTTTGGCAATTTGTACAATTTGCTGTTCCAGCTCCTTGCCTTCCGGGCCGACTTCTTTGAAACCGGCGGTAATGACTACCACTGATTTAACGCCCGCCTTGGCACACTGCTGCATCACCGCAGGGACCGCCTTGGCCGGCACAACAATAACGGCCAGTTCCGGTGTCTGGCCAATAGAGGCAATGTCCGGATAACACGCAATCCCTTCAATTTCTTTGGCATTGGGATTGATGGGGTATAATTTCCCCGGGTATCCGGCCTTAATCATATTGACCAGGATTTCATAACCCACTTTGCCCGGCGTTTGGGAAGCGCCGACGATAGCCACCGATGCCGGGTTGAAAAATTTCTCAAGACTCATAACAAGCACTATACCTTTCTAATATGCTCATAACAACAAAAGTTTCTTTGCCGATTTTCGACTTCTTAATGCACCAAAATCACAACGTTCTGAGCCGACAACGGTCAGTATTCTACTGCAAAAACATAAACAAAAAACTTTCCTCCCCGCCCGTTTGGATGCGAGTCCGTTTCGTCGGCAATTCACCGCAAAGAAGTCTTTTCTGACTCGATTTTGCCTTATGCGAAAGCTGGAGAGGGCCGGAATGGTAAAACACGACGCTATTATAACTTTTCCTTATTTATTTTCAAGACCGTTTTTATAATTGATTCTACGGTTTTTTGAGTGGCGCCCTGGTTTTGGCGGATGATTTTCTGTCCCACCGCGGCGATGGCATTGGCGAAGTCGGGGTTGCTGAAGCATTTCTTGGTAATGTCATACAGCTCTTCAGCGTCGGCGACAACAATAGCGCCGTTGCCTTCCAGCAGTGCATCGACGGTCTGCCTGAAATTAAACGTGTGCGGACCGAAGGTTGTGCATCGGCCCAGCGCCGCCGGCTCCATCATATCCGAGCCGCCCATCGGCACGAGCGTCCGCCCGACGAAAACAACCTTCGCCATCGCGTAAAATTTTTTCAAATCGCCCATTGTGTCCCCCAGAATCACCGCAGGCTTTCCTTCGGCGCGGGAATTATCTTCTTTGAGTTTGCTGAATCGCACGTAATCGAATCCGGTCTTTTCAATCAGACCCGCGACTTCATCGAAACGTTCCGGTTTTCGCGGCACTATCGCTAATCGCAGGGTTTCGAGACCGAGGTCTTTTTTCAGCCGGGCAAATACGTCTAAACCGATCTGTTCCTCGCCGGGGCCTGTGCCGCCCAGCACCCATAAGCGGTCGTTCTCAAGGCGAATCTGTTCGGCCAGACGGTCGGACCCGCTGACGGCGCCATCGGTCTGGGCAGTATCATATTTTAATGAACTGGTGACAATGACTTTGCCCGGCTCACAGCCCAGCGCGATGAAGCGATTGGCGTATTCCTGCGTCTGAGCCAAAACCAGCGACACTTTTTCAAACATCCACCGGGTGATGTTGCGGAACTTCAGATATTTTGGGAAAGAGCGGTCGCTGATACGGCCGTTGACGACAACAACGGGAATATTTCTGCGATGGGCGATGGACGCCAGATGCGGCCAGACTTCCAATTCCATCAGCAGAATCGCGTCGGGGCGCAGGCGGTCGAAGGCCTTTTTCATCACACACGAAAAATCAAACGGGAAATAAAATACCGAGTGCTGCTTTTCGTACAGCGCGCAGGCCCGCGCCAATCCAGTGTCGGTGGTGGCGCTGATGACGATTTCGTAATCGGGCAGCGATTGTTTAAGAGCGTCAATGAGGGTGCGTGCGGCGTTGATTTCGCCGACACTGACGGCGTGCAGCCAGAGGCATTTTTTGTCCGGCCATTTTCGACCGACCCGGCCCAGCCGCTGCGACCAGCCGGTTCGGTACCGATTCTGCACTATCATTCGATACACAATCACCGGGCTGTACAAAATCAGCATGATAACATATAAGATATTTATTAACCAGCACATATCGGAGGTCTGCTTCCTGACATTATTGGCATTTTACGGGGCATATTATATCCCGCGCGGGCGATTTGTAAAAGTTAATCCCTGGCCGACGGAATCGGAAAATACTGGACTTTCGCCCGGCGGTGTGGATAATAGAAAAGCCGCTAAAAGCGGCAATTTATGTCCTCGTAGCTCAACTGGATAGAGTATTGGCCTCCGAAGCCAAGGGTTGTAGGTTCGAATCCTATCGGGGACGATTTTTTAATTCATTTCTGTAAAACAATTTACTAATCAGTTCATAGTATAGGCTGCACTTGGAGCATGAAAAAATGGTTGAACAAGGCGCGGCGAGGATTTGATGGCGGCAAGGTTCTGATCAACACGGCTTCGCAGTGATTCGTTCTTTCGCAAAGGTGTTTTGGTGCAGCACTAACGATTGGCGATTACCGCTGAAGTATTACGAAAATGAAAAGAAACGAATGGATCGCTAAGACCCATTCGTTCCAACATCTTCTCGTTGTTCATCACATAGTAAGCGGTCTATTTTAGCGCATTAACAACAGCGCTGAGCAAAGTTTCCGGCTTGACGGGTTTTTCGAGAACTTCTTTAACCGGAAGCCATGTTTCATCCGGCTCAAAACCGAATGGCAGGTTCATTTCCTTGCGAACCCCCGTCACCATCACTACCGGCGTCCCCTTGATTTCCGGTATCTCGTGTATCTGGCGGGCCACATTGAACCCCTCATCTTTGGTATTCATCATCACATCCAGCAAAATCAGGTTGGGCTTTTCAGCCTTGGCTTTTTCCACACCTTCTTTGCCGTTGGAAGCGGAAACCACCTGGTAGCCTTTGGCCTCCAGCAGGTTTTCTACTGATTCCACAAAATCCGGGTCATCGTCAATCACCAAAATCTTCTTGGCCATCCTGGTACTCCTGTATCGTTATTATTCGTTCTCGCCGGCACGTTGAACATCACATTTTATTGTGCCAGATTTATACACTATTTTCATCCCTTTGTCCCGCAAATTTTGTACAAAATTTCACAAAGGTCACGTTCAAAAAAACATGAAAATCAAAATACTCACGCTACTTGAGCGGTCTTGCGGTACTGGTTAATCAGCGCCACGACTTTTTTGGCGTCCAATTCTCCATATATCTTGTCGTTAATCATAATAACCGGCGCAATGCCGCAGGCGCCCAGACATCTTGCTTCATGCAGCGTGAATAAATTATCCGCGGTTGTTTGGCCAATCTCTACACCCAATTCCCGTTTAATTGCTTCCAGCACTTCCGTAGCTCCCTTGACATAACAGGCCGTGCCGAGACAGACGCTGATGACGTATTTGCCAATGGGCTTGAGATTAAAATAATGATAAAACGTCGCCACGCCCCAGAGGTGGGCGGTGGGGATATTCATTCTCTGGGCCACCTCGTCCATCACCTCGACGGGCAAATAACCAAATAATTCCTGCGCCTTGTGCAGAACCGCGATAAGATACGAATCCGAATATTCTTTCTGCATGCAGGCCGCGATAAACGTCCTGAGTTCGTCCATTTTTTCCTGTGCCATTTCCACCATTGTCGTTCTCCGCTTTATTTAAGAGCCTCTTTTGGGATAATTCCCTGGGGGAATTTCTGTTTGTAATGCGTATGCAGCAGTTTATGAGCAATCGGACTTCCGGGCCGCTGCAAGTATTCTTTATAGAGTTTCTGGATATCCGGGTTGTCGTAGCTGCGTCGAATGGTCTTGGCCCGGTCGATGCTGTACAGCGCCTCGGCACGTTTCATCAGTGCATCCTCATCCAGCGGAATGGAGTTAACGCCGGCATAAGGCTGCCCGCCACCGCCAACACATCCGCCAGGACAGCCCATGATCTCCACAAAATGATACCGGCCGGGGTCTTTGCGCACAACGTCAAGCAGTTTGCAGGCGTTGCCTAAGCCATGTGCCACGGCGACGCGAATTTCCTGGCCGTCCATCACCACTTTACCTTCTTTGATGCCTTTAAGACCGCGAATGGATTCGACTTCGATATCCACCAGTGTTTGTCCGGTATAAAGCTCGTAGGCGGTGCGGATGGATGCTTCCATCACGCCGCCGGTGGTGCCGAAAATCACGCCGGCGCCGCTGGACATCCCGATGGGATGGTCTTGGGTTTCGGGTTCGATATTCAGAAAATCAATGCCCGCTGATTTGATCATCCATGCGATTTCACGGGTAGTCACCACAATATCGGTTGCCCGCATTCCTTCCACGTCCAGTTCAGGCCGTGCGGCTTCATATTTCTTGGCTGTGCAGCACATCGCCGCAACACTGAAAATTTTCTTCGGATCAACACCGATTTTCTGGGCGAAAAAGGTCTTGGCTAATGCACTCTGCATCGACATCGGAGACTTGCAGGTCGAGATGTTCTCAATCAGGTCCGGATAAAACTGCTCCATGCACTTCATCCAGGCGCTCGAACATGAGGTAATCATCGGCAGCTTGCCCTTATTCTGGATGCGCTCGAGAAATTCCGTCGCCTCTTCCATAATCGTCAAGTCTGCTGAGAACTGCGTGTCGAACACATAATTAAATCCGAGCTTCCGCAGGGCCGCGACAAGCTGGCCTTCCATATTATGCCCTGCTTCCAGTCCAAATGCCTCGCCGATAGCCGCACGAACCGACGGCGCGAACTGCGCCACTTTAATCAGGTTCGGGTCGTTGAGCTTTTCAAACAATTCCTGCGTATAATTCTTTTCGAGGAACGCTGCGGTCGGACAGACATTGATGCACTGCCCGCAGGCGGTACAGACGCTTTCGGCCATCGGCATATTGTACGCCGGCATCACCACCGTATCGAAACCGCGATGCGCCTGCGTCAGGTTATGCACCTGCTGGATTTCCGAACACATCCGCACGCACCGTCCGCACAAGATACACTTGTCCGGGTCTCGGATGACCGCCTGGCCGGACAAATCCCTGCCGTACTGTTTGCGCTGGCCGACAAAATGCCGGGCGCGAATGCCCATCGAAGAAGCCAGCCGTTGCAGTTCACAGTTGCCGTCCCGTTCGCAGGTATGACAGTCCATCGGATGATTATCCACCAGCAGTTCGACAATATCCCGACGGGCACGCCGCAATTCCTGGGTATTGGTGTGAATTTTCATTCCGTCGCTGACCGGGTAGGCACAGGATGCGACAAAATTCCGCATGCCCTCCACCTCGACAATACACACCCGGCAGGCGCCCTCAATCGACAGCTTCGGGTGATAACACAGACGCGGAATATGAAATCCCAAATGGTCCGCCGCCTGCATAATCGTCTGGTTCGGCGATACTTTGTATTCTTTGCTGTTAATGTAAATGGTAATCTTTTTGTCCATTGTTTCTTTATCCTTACGCACTATGCTTTGGCAACCGCACTGAATTTACAAACGGAATAACATTGTCCGCATTTAATACACTTGTTCGGGTCGATATGGTGCTTTTCCTTGCGAGTGCCGTCGATGGCATTGACCGGGCAGGCCCGCTTGCACGCACCGCACCCCACGCAATTATCGTTAATGGTATAGCTGAGCATCGCCGCACAAACACCGGCCCGGCATTTCTTCTGATTGACATGCTCTTCATATTCCTCACGGAAATTTTTGATTGTACTGAGTATCGGGTTTGGCGCCGACTGGCCCAGACCGCACAGCGAGGATTTCTTAATCATCGCACCCAGCCGTTCGAGCTTGTCGATATCCTCCGGACAGCCTTTGCCCTCGGTAATGCGGGTCAGAATCTCCAGCATTCGTCGGGTGCCTTCCCGGCACGGAGCACATTTGCCGCAGGATTCGCTCTGCGTAAATTCAATGAAGAACCTGGCGATATTGACCATGCAGGAATCTTCATCAATGACAATCATCCCGCCGGAACCCATAATCGAACCGGCCTTGGCCAGTGATTCATAATCAATCGGTGTATCGAGATACGGCTCCGGAAGACATCCGCCGCTGGGACCGCCGGTTTGCACCGCCTTGAATTTGCGCCCATTGGGAATACCGCCGCCGATATCAAACACGATTTCCCGCAGCGTCGTCCCCATTGGCACTTCCACAAGCCCCGTATTGCGAACCTTGCCGGCCAGCGCGAACACTTTTGTGCCTTTGCTGCCCTGCGTGCCGATGCCGGAGAACCATTCGCCGCCGTCAAGAATTATCACGGGGATATTCGCCCACGTCTCGACGTTATTAATCAGCGTTGGCCTGCCGAACAGACCACTGACGGCCGGGAATGGAGGCCGGGGCCTCGGCATTCCGCGAGAGCCTTCAATCGAATGAATCAGGGCCGTCTCCTCGCCGCAGACAAAGGCGCCTGCGCCAAGACGAATTTCAATATCAAACGAAAAATTAGACCCGAGGATATTCTGTCCCAAAAAGCCGTGTTCCCGCGCCGCGGCGATGGCCTTCTCCAGACGCTTGATCGCCAGCGGATACTCCGCCCGGATATAGACAACCCCCCGACTGGAACCCACCGCGTAACCGCCGATAATCATTCCTTCCAGAACGGTATGGGGGTCGCCCTCGATGGCGCTGCGGTCCATAAATGCTCCCGGGTCGCCTTCGTCGGCATTGCATATCACGTATTTCTCCCCCGCCGGCTGTTTGGCGGTGAACTCCCATTTCATTCCCGTCGGGAATCCCGCGCCGCCGCGACCGCGAAGGCCGCTTTTCTTGACCTCGGAAACCACCTGTTCAGGCTTCATATCCGTCAGCACCTTGGCCAGCGCTTCATAGCCGCGAACAGACAGATAATCGTCGATATTTTCCGGATCAATAATGCCGCAGTTGCGAAGCGTAATACGCATCTGTTTGCCGAAGAAATCCACGTCGCCGAAAATACGGAAGAAGCGATTATACAGGTGATTTTCTTCCACCATCAGCCGGGCGACCGGCGTATCGTGGACCAAATGCGATTCCACAATTTCCGGAATGTCGGCCTCCGTGATATTGCCGTACATCACATAGCCCGGATTAATAATCAGAATCGGTCCCTTGGCACACATCCCCAGACAGCCGCTCAGATGAACGCTCACCACCTCTTTCAGATTCCGCTTCCTTAGTTCCTGATCGAGAATCTGATGAATCTGCTTGGATTGCTTGCGAATACAACTCGTTCCGTCACATAATGTAATTTTATAATGAACTTCAGGCACCGTTGCTTTCCTTTCTATTCTCATCCCGAAATGAATGTTTCCACTGTTTTTCGTTTCGGTATTTTGAAATCCCATCTCAGGTAAAACATTTTTACTTTTACCTTTTGCCTTTTTACTTTATATCAGCCACTCCCGAATCACTTCGCCTTTCTTCAGATGCCGTTCGATGATATCGCGGGCTTTCTGCGGCGTCACCTTGCCGTATTTGTACGGAATTTTACCTTCTTCCACCACTTCCACCGTCGGTTCGAGATTGCACCGCCCGGCACAGCCCTTCTGGCTCAGATACACCTCCGTCAGGCCGTTGGCCACAGCCTGACGAAAAATGTCCATCACGTCTTTGGACCCGGCGGCAATTTCGCAGGTCGCCATCCCTACATAGACCCGCTTGGTTGACAGGTAGCCTTTGCTGATAATCCGCGCCACCGCCTGGGCACGTTTTTTCTTGATAATGTCTAATGGCGTCACCACGATTTATCCCCTTTCTATGGTAAATATAAATGAGTTCCCGTTTTCTTTCGGTTCCACACGGATCGAACCGCCGTGGCTTTCGACAATCTGGCGGGTAATATATAATCCCAGTCCCGTCCCTTTGACTTGTTTTTTCTCCGGCACGTCCAGCCGCGAGAATTTCTTAAACAGCTTCGCCATCTGCTCAGATGTAATTGGACGTCCGTCGTTATATACTTCCACTGTCGCCATTTTATCATCCTGTCGGCTGCGCAGGATGATTTTGCCGCTGTCGCTGCCGTACTTGGCCGCGTTGTTAATCAGATTGTTGGCCACGATCTGCATCAAATCCTGGTCAGCATGCACACGCATCGCCGGGTCCATCTCGTTGATCAGTTTCATTCCCCGGTCGCTGATTTGTTTGATAAACGTCTGTACCGCCGGCTCAAATATGCCATCCCGTAAATTGAAATACGTCTTATTGATTTCGAGATTGCCCCGTTCAATCCGGCTCAAGTTCAAAAACTTCTTGACCGTCGCGGCCAGATAATCCAGATTCCGGCAAATGGAATCCACTGCCCTTTTCTGCTTGAAATTAATCATTCCGAGAAAGCCGTCGTGAAGCGAATAGGCGTTCATCATGGTCGAAGACAATATCCCCTTCAGTTCGTGAGCCACAAAACCCAGTAAATCGAGATAGCTCTTATTCAAATCTTCCAGTTTCTCATTCGTCACTTTCAGACGGTCTTCCCGCTGTTCCAGTTTGATGCTCATTTCGTTAAACGATTCGGCCAACTCATTGGTTTCCAGAATCGTTCCGTGAGTCTGCACTTCATGGCCCAGTTCTCCGCGGCTGAGCTTCTTTGTCGCATCCAGCAGATTGATTAACGGACGGCTGACCGAATCCGCCAGCCATATCGCAAACACAAACGCCGCCGCGCTGGCCAGCAGAACCACCGCCACAAACGCCGCCAGCGCACGAGCCGCCAGCGCGTTAAACGGCGATTCCAGCATCCCGACATACAGCATTCCGATAATCGTACCGTTGATATTCCGGATCGGCTCATAAGCCGTCATATACCATCGGTTGACTACGAACGCCCGATCGTGCCAGCGCTGACCGTTATTCACTACCTGCTGATAGACTTCTTTAGACACCCGCGTTCCAATGGCCCGGTTGCCGTTTTCGTCGAGAACATTGGTGCAGATTCGAACGTCGTCCAGAAAAATCGTCACCGTTCCTACCGGCCATTTTTCATACATTTCCTGGCCAAAAACCAGGTCGCGGATACGGTCCACCAGATAATTATCCTGATTAGCGACGCGTCCACCATAAACCACCTGAATCATTTTTCCGGCGGAATCTTTTATCGGCACGGCATATTCCTTGACCATCGCCGAATCCAGTTCTTTGCGGCTGCTGGGACCCGCTTTGGCTGTTACCAAAATGGTTATTCGGCTGCGGGACTGAACCTCCGGACTCATTCGGGCTATTTCAGCCCATTCGGCGATCCGTGTACCCCCAGCCGGTTTTCCGCGTTTCACCGCGGTGCGAACAATTTCACTGGGACAGCCTGCCGCCTCGGAAACTTCGATGCGATATAAGTAATCAAGGTTGATTTTCACGCGCAGCGTTTCAGTATCATCCTGCAGGTTGACAAGTTCCAGCGCATTGCCGATACGTTCAATTTCACCGGCATAGACCGTTCTGGCGCTGTCTATATAATTCCCCACTCTCCGCTGGGCACGGGCATA
Organism: Planctomycetota bacterium; assembly: GCA_016873215.1. Taxonomy (GTDB): domain Bacteria; phylum Planctomycetota; class Phycisphaerae; order Sedimentisphaerales; family Anaerohalosphaeraceae; genus Anaeroglomus. The sequence continues at coordinate 6,314 of VGXU01000001.1, read as the reverse complement.
GATGTCTTCCTTAATCATATAGAAACCAAGGGCAAAAATACTGCCCCCCAGGACGGAAATCACCGCCAGGAACCCCAGCAAAATCCTGTTTTTTAACCGGCGGGTTTTCATATCTCGCTATCTATCCTCGTTTTGGCGCCCGCATTGACAAAATAAATCAGGTTCTCCAGTTCCACTTCCAGATTGATGCTGCTGATGACCACGTCTTCAGCGCCGCGAAGTTGAATCGGAGCAAAATTCAATATCCCTTTGATACCCGCCGAAATCATCACTTCCGATACATGATGCGCCGCGACATCCGGCACCGACAGGATGGCAATTTTGACGCCGTTTGCATGCACAAATTCCCGAAAATCCTCCAGCGGGAAAATCGGAGTGTCAGCCGTCTTGCTATACTTGGCCGGGTCAATATCAAACCCTGCTATCACTTTAATTCCACCGGCTTCAAAACCACGATACCGCATCAGGGCCTTGCCGATGTTGCCCATGCCGACAATCACTATTTTTTGAAGCTCATTTTTCCCCAGAATACGCCCAATATGTTCGACCAATTCATTCACGTGGTAGCCGCCTCGACGATTGCCTGTAATGCCGAACAGAGAAAAATCCTTGCGAACCTGCGACGATGTCACGCCCGCGGCATCCGCAAGATTGCCGGAAAAAACTTTCACAAAACCCAACCCCTTAAGACGCTTCAGGGCGTTCTTATATCTCGAAATCCGTATAATGCATCTTCTGTTGAGGGTCATAACTGTTCTTCCAAAAAAAGACTATTTGGGTCCCAAATAAGGCCTACATGTCAATATTGCTCTCTTATGCACAAAAAAAGAAACAAGGAATAAATCATTTTTTTCATTATACTGATGTTTATTGTTTATGTCAATATTTATTATTCTTTATTTCACAACAAAATAAAATATACATATATAATCTACTTTGTTTAATTTTAATTGTTCTTTTTGTTGCATTTAATAGAACTTCTTTGTACAATTAATCTTTAGAGTACTTAAGTCATTTAAAAATTTAGACATGGTTATTGTTTTTAATGTCCCATAAATTAAGAATACTTCTCAGAAAAGGTCATAAAATGACAAAAACGGTTTTTTCAAATATTATTAACGAAGAGATTATTGAAAATCGTCTTAGCAATACAGCCAGCACCCCGAATGCCGCCGAGGTTCACCGAATCTATTCTAAGGCAATGCAATTAAAGGGGTTAGACACAGACGACATCTCGATTCTGACCGCGGTTAATGACCCGGAGTTGTTAGCTGAGCTATATAAAACGGCCAAGCAAATCAAGGACATTATCTATGGGAAGCGAATGGTGGTTTTTGCCCCTCTGTATATCTCCAACCTTTGTGGAAATGAATGCCTTTATTGTGCTTTTCGTGCTAAAAACAAAGAAGTCAAACGCCGCGTTCTGACACAGAAGGAAATCGCCGCAGAAGTCGAAATCCTCGAAAAACAGGGCCATAAACGCATATTGCTGGTCGCCGGAGAATCTTACCCAAGGCAAGGTTTTCAATATATATTGGATGCCGTGGATACGATTTATGCCACCAAAACCGGGAACGGTGAAATTCGCCGGGTCAACGTCAACATCGCGCCGCTGACACGGGATGAATTCAAACAACTGAAAGCCGCGAATATCGGTACGTATCAGTTGTTCCAGGAAACCTATCATCGCCGGACGTATGCCAATGTTCATGTTGCCGGGAAAAAAATGGATTACGACTGGCGGGTCACTGCCATCGATCGCGCTATGGAAGCGGGAATTGATGACGTAGGCATCGGCGTGTTGTTTGGTCTGTGTGACTGGCGTTTTGAAATGCTGGCACTGATGCAGCACATCAAGCATCTCGAAAACAAATTTGGCGTTGGCCCGCATACCATCAGTGTACCTCGCTTGGAACCCGCAACCGGTTCGGATATATCAATCCATCCGCCGCAACCGGTGAGTGATACAGAGTTCCGCAAAATTGTTGCGATTTTGCGTTTGGCGGTGCCTTATACCGGAATTATTATGTCTACGCGGGAGACGCCTAAAATGCGGCGTGAGACGTTTGCGCTGGGTGTTTCCCAAATATCCGCCGGTAGTCGGACCAATCCGGGCGGCTATGCGGAAGGGGAAAGTATCGAGGATGAAGCACAATTCTCGCTTGGCGACCATCGGCCGCTGGATGAGATCATTTACGATGTTACGAATTTAGGATATATCCCGTCCTTCTGCACAGGTTGCTACCGCCTCGGCCGTACGGGCAAAGATTTCATGGACCTCGCCAAACCCGGCCTGATCAAGGAACACTGCGATCCAAACGCCCTGTCAACGTTTCTCGAATACCTGCAGGACTACGCCTCTGAAAAAACCAAACAGCTCGGCTTGTCGCTCATTGACAAAGTCGTCAAAGAAATGGATGATGAGCCGCGTCAACGCAGCGAAAAAATGCTGGCGGCGGTAAAAAGCGGAAAACACGACGTCTATTGCTGAGATGAACACATGCGAATAGAAACCGACTCTCTGGGACAAATGGAAATTCCGGCTGACGCGCTCTATGGTATTCATACCGCCCGTGCTATGGCCAATTTCCCCTTTACTTCTCGTCCTGTACCGGATGTTTTCGTCCGAGCCTATGGAATCGTCAAACAGGCCTGTATCCAGGCCTGCATAGCGCTCGGTGACTGGTCCGACAACAAACCCAAAGCCGCCGCCATACTGCATGCCGCGATGGAAATGGCCGACGGCCGTCTCAGTCAGCATATTAAAGTCGATTTATTCCAGGGCGGCGCCGGCACTAGTCTGAACATGAATATCAATGAAGTGATCGCCAACCGCGCATTGCAGATTTTCGGTTTGCCTCTGGGTGCGTACGACCGTATTCATCCGCTCGATGACATCAACCACTGCCAATCCACCAATGATACTTTTCCGACTGCCATGCGAATCGCGGCGATATGGCTGATTCAAAAACTCGAACTGGCACTGGTTGGACTTCAGCAATCGTTTCAATCCAAAGAAAGCGAATTTGCTGACATCGTCAAAATCGGCCGCACAGAATACCAGGACGCTGCGCTGACCACGCTGGGCCGTGAAATGGCTGCCTATGCCGAAGCGATCAACCGTGACCGCTGGCGTGTATATAAATGCGTCGAACGGCTTCGCGTCGTTAATCTTGGCGGAACCGCCATCGGCACAGGCCTTGCGGCCCCGCGCGATTATATTTTCCAAGTCACTGAAACCCTCCGCGACATCACCGGCCTTGGCCTGGCCCGCGCCGAAAATCTCGTCGAAGCCACACAAAATACCGATGTCTTCGTCGAAGTCTCCGGCATCCTCAAAGCCTGCGCGACATCTCTGCTAAAAATCTGCGGCGACCTTCGTCTGTTATCGAGCGGCCCGACCGGCGGTCTGGGTGAAATCGCCCTGCCTCCGCGACAAACCGGTTCTTCCATCATGCCCGGCAAAGTTAACCCGGTCATCCCCGAATCCGTCAGCGAGGCGGCCATGCAGGTCATGGGCAACGACACCGTTATCGCGCAGGCCTGTTCCGCAGGAAGCCTCGAACTCAACGCCTTTATGCCGCTGATCGCGGCCAACCTGCTGGAAAATATCGAACTGCTCACAACCGCCTGCGAGATTTTAAAACTCTTCTGTATCAATGGCCTTGCTGCCAACCGCGCTCAATGCAGGCAATCCGTTGAAAACGCCACCGCGACTGTTACTGCCCTGGTTGAAAAACTCGGTTATGAGCGTTGCGACCAAATTGCCAAACTCGCGGCCACCAGCGGTAAAACCATTCGTCAACTGGTTCTCGAACAAAATCTTATGACCCGGACAGATTTCGACGCTCTCATCAGCCCTCAATCCGTCTGTTGTCTCGGAAATAAAAGAACATGACCCAATCGACGCCAAAAAGTTTACGTCTCCACATCGGCCTGTTCGGTCGGCGCAACGTCGGTAAATCGAGCCTGCTTAACGCCGTCGTCGGCCAGGATGTATCGATTGTATCCGACATCGCCGGCACCACAACAGACCCGGTCGAAAAACCGATGGAACTGCTGCCGCTGGGCCCGGTGGTCTTCATCGACACGGCCGGCATCGACGACGTCGGCGCCCTGGGTCAATTGCGTATCGCCAAAACCCGCAAGGTCTTTGAACGTACCGACCTTGGCGTTATCATCACCGACGGCCCATGGATGGACTTCGAAGATAAAATCGCCAAAGAATTAACCGAGTTAAAGATTCCTTATATCGCCGTATTCAACAAAATAGACATCGCAAAGTCCGCCAACCTGCACGGCATAAAAGTCGCCGTCGTCCGGACCAGCGTCAAAGAAAACAAAGGCATTGCTGAATTTCGTCAGGCCCTTCTCGATAATGCCCCCGCGGACTTTATAGAAAATCCGTCCATCGTCTCCGACCTCGTGGGTCCCGGCCAAACGGCCATCCTTGTAGTCCCTATCGACAAAGAAGCCCCCAAAGGCCGATTGATACTGCCGCAGGTACAGACTATCCGCGACCTGCTTGATGGCGATGCCTGCTGTATGGTCGTTAAAGAGCGCGAACTGCGTTCCGCAATTGAAAATCTAAAACAGCCGCCAAAATTAATCGTCACCGATTCGCAGGCCTTCCTGAAAGTTGCTGCCGATACGCCCAAAAACATCCTCATGACCAGCTTCTCGATTTTGTTTGCACGGTTTAAAGGAGACCTTGTCGCCCAGACCCTCGGCGCCATGGCCATCGAAAGCCTCAAGCCCGGCGACAAAGTCCTGATTGCGGAGGCCTGCTCGCATCATCCCATCGGCGAAGACATCGGCAGGGTCAAAATCCCCCGCTGGCTGACGCAATATGTCGGCGGCAAACTCGACTTTACGACACTTCCCGGCCGCGACTGGCCCGAAGACCTGTCGCCTTATAAATTAGTCATTCATTGCGGCGGCTGCATGTGGAACCGCCGACAAATGCTCTCGCGCATCCTCGAATGCCGAAAAGCCGGCCTGCCGATAACCAATTACGGCCTGACTATTGCCTATAGTTTAGGCATCTTCGAACGTGCATTATCACCCTTCCCCGCCGCACTGGAAGCGTATCATAAACATGCTAAATAAAAATGTGACAATCAAAGAACTTGAAACATGGCTTCGCGAAACAGATAAGCAAAAACTGGAGCAGCTCTGGCTCGCCGCCGATGCCGTTCGCAAAGAATACGTTGGTGATACCGTCCATCTGCGGGGTCTAATCGAAATCAGCAATTATTGTGTCCGGCAATGCACCTATTGCGGGCTTGCCGCGGACAACAAAAAAACGACCCGTTACCGAATGAATGCTGACGAAATCTTCGCCTGCGCCGAAGAGGCCGCACGTTATGGATACGGCACGGTCGTGATGCAGGCCGGCGAGGACTACGGCATCAAAACCGATTGGCTGGCCGATATTGTTAAACGCATTAAAACAGAGCTGCCTCTCGCAGTCACACTCAGCATGGGCGAACGTCCCTTTGAAGATTTACAACGCTGGCGAGATGCCGGGGCGGACCGTTACCTGTTACGATTTGAGACCTCTGATACCGAGTTGTATAAGATGATACATCCTCCGCTTCCAAAGCAGGCAATCGACCGCTTTGAAATCCTCAGGCAACTTAAGCTATTGGGCTACGAAACCGGTTCCGGTGTTATGATCGGCATCCCCGGACAAACGTATGCCACACTGGCAAAGGATATTGATTTCTTTCGGCAATTCGATATGGATATGGTCGGTGTTGGGCCATATATTGCCAATCCCCTGACGCCACTGGGGCGGGGGGAAATTAAACCCGATATTTCCCCCGAAAAGCAGGTGCCGAATACAGAATTAATGACCTACAAAGTCGTCGCTCTAACTCGGCTGGTGTGCCCACAGGCAAATATACCCAGCACAACGGCGCTGGCAACAATGAATAAAGAAAGCGGGCGGGAATTAGGGCTGGCCCGCGGCGCCAATGTCGTGATGCCCAATGTGACGCCGGTCCAATACCGTACCCTGTACGAGATCTATCCCGGCAAAGCCTGTCTGAACGAAACGGCCAAACAATGCCAGGAATGCCTGGCCGCCCGTATTGCCTCCATCGGCAGAACCATCGGCACTGGCTATGGTTCACGAAATCACGGACCACGTGCAAATCTCGACTAACAATTTACCCCCAAAAATCAATACTGTCCCATTAACTTGAGACTGTTATGATATAACTATTTTAATTGCATGATATTACAGCAAAAAACAACTGTTATCGATTTGAACTGGCTATTATCCTACAGTGATATTTTACTGTCACTTG